>CBDUIO010000222.1:0-4003 GCA_965367355.1 uncultured Flavobacteriaceae bacterium | reverse complement strand
TAATTAAGATCAAGAACGATGAAAAGATTATTTTCTATTCTAGCTATTGCTAGTATTATGGCATTTGGGAGTGTAAATGCGGCGACAACTTTAAGCACTTCTGCAGTTGCAACAGCAGTTGCAACAACAATTCAAGATGAAAATTCTGATGCTGCACCAGCAGAAACACTCGGATTTCACCAAGAGCTTAAAAAGCGATTTATTGAAGGAAATCCTGGATTTATGGGAATTGTATTACTATGTTTAATTCTTGGATTAGCAATTGCTATTGAAAGAATTATCTTTTTGAACCTTTCAACTACTAATACTAAAAAGTTGACATCTAGTGTTGAGGAAGCTTTAAAGTCGGGTGGAGTTGAAGCCGCAAAAGAAGTTTGTCGTAACACAAGAGGACCTGTTGCATCTATTTTCTATCAAGGTTTAGACAGAATTGAAACAGAAGGTTTAGACGCAGCTGAGAAAGCCGTTGTTGCCTATGGAGGCGTACAAATGGGTCAGCTTGAAAAAAATGTTTCATGGATATCCTTATTCATAGCTCTGGCGCCAATGCTTGGGTTCATGGGAACGGTTATTGGTATGATTCAGGCATTCGATAAAATTGAAGCAGCCGGGGACATGCAGCCATCATTAGTGGCAGGAGGTATTAAAGTAGCACTTCTTACAACAGTATTTGGGTTGATAGTTGCTATTATCCTTCAAATTTTCTATAACTATATCATTGCTAAAATTGACAGTATTGTTAACGACATGGAAGATGCTTCTATATCATTAGTAGACATGTTAATTTTAAATAAAATACACAAGTAATAGTTTAAAGGAGAAAAATTATGGGTTTATATAAAATTTTGAGAATCGTAGCTTTGATTCTGGCAGTTATTGGAATAGCTTTAGGGCTAATGGTAGCTGGCGGGTCTGAAGCTATGATCGATAATATGATTTATGTTGCATATGTGGTATTAGCAATAGTTATAGTGCTGGTATTATTTTATGTAATAAAAGGAGTCTTTGCAGGAAACATCAAAAAGACCTTACTATCTTTAGGTATATTCTTTGGGATTGTAATTGTATCTTATTTATTGTCTTCCGGTACAGATTTGGATTTGCAACCTTTTATAAATAAAGGTCAGGATATAACTGAAGCTACTTCAAAGAAAGTAGGAGCTGGATTGTATACATTTTATGCTTTAGGCGTTTTAGCCATATTGTCGATGTTGTCTTCAGGGTTAACAAAAATAGGTAAATAAATTATGGCAAAACGAGCAGCACCAGAAGTAAATGCAGGCTCCATGGCGGATATTGCCTTTCTACTTTTGATATTTTTCCTGGTTACTACAACCATTGAAAAAGACAAGGGTATATTAAGGAGTTTGCCACAGATTGAACCGCCATCTGATGATCCTGTGATTATCAAGCAAAAGAATCTATTTACAGTGCTTTTAAATAAAAATGATCAATTACTTGTTGAAGAAGAGCAAATGCAGGTAAAAGACTTAAGAAAAGCCGCAATAGAATTTTTAGATAATGGTGGAGGCGAAGATGCAAATGGTAATAAGTGTGATTATTGCCAGGGAAAAAGAGATCCGCAATCTTCCGACCACCCTGATAAAGCGATTATTACATTGCAACACGACAGGGAAACCTCATATGGTAAGTACATAGAAGTTCAAAATGAACTTGTAGCAGCTTACAATGTTCTAAGGAACAGAGAGGCTAAAAGACTTTATAACACAACATTTACAAAAATGTTGGCAGATAAAGATGATGTTTACTATCAGGGAGATGTAGATAAACTTAAAGAGAGAATAGAGGTGATTAAAAAATTATTTCCTCTTAAACTATCGGAGGCAGAGCCTAAGAGTAATTAATTTTAACGAAAAGAAAGAATGTCAAAATTTAAAAAGAAAAAAAGTGGAGCATTACCACCAATTTCAACAGCTTCTTTACCAGATATTGTATTCATGCTATTGTTCTTTTTTATGGTTGCAACTGTAATGAGGGATACAAGTTTGATGATTGAAAACAAATTACCATCTGCTGACCAGGTTGAGAAATTGGAAAAAGACAGGTCTATGTTTATCTATGCCGGAAAGCCAAGTGCTCAATACAAGAATTTTGGGACAGAGGCCAGATTGCAGATTAATGATAAATTTGCAGCCCTTGAAAATGTTCAGCCTGCAGTGCAGGAGGCAAGAGCAGGTTTAAGACCAGAATTACAGGACAGATTGGTGGTGGCTTTAAAAATAGACGAAAATACCAATGCAGGTTTGGTTTCTGATATTAAGCAAAAACTTAGAGAAATAAATGCTCTAAAAATTATGTACATTACTAATGTGAAAAAAGCTCAATAACTTGATCTAGAGTAATAATTAAAAAAGCATTCCTGAAAACGGAATGCTTTTTTTATACAACAAATTATGATCAATAAAAGTTATATTTGTTTAATGATTTGTCCAATGAGGAAGCGCTTTTTTATTTTATCATTATTTCTAATCTCTCAATTAACTTTTGCTCAGGATATAACTACTGAAACAGAAGTAGATTCATTATATAGAGAAGATCAGTTCTATATTGGCGTTACTTATAATTTGTTAGGTAACTTACCTTCCGGGATATCTCAAAATGGTTTCTCAAGTGGTTTTCATTTGGGGTTTATTAGAGACATCCCCATTAATAAAAGGAGAAATTTAGCATTGGCTTTAGGTTTAGGATATTCAGGAAATTCTTTTAATCAGGATATGAAGATATCTGAAGGAACAAATAATAAATACATTTATAGTGTTATAGAAGACGATGTGGTTTATTCAAAAAATAAATTTTCACAGCATCTTTTAGAAATTCCTTTCGAATTCAGATGGCGATCTTCAACACCCGATGAATATAAATTTTGGCGAATTTATGCAGGCTTCAAAACGGGATATGTAGTTTCTAACTCATCAAAGTATAGTGGTAGTCCACAAAATGAAAAAACAAAAAATATTAAGGATTTTAATGACTTTCAGTATGGATTAACCCTTAGCGTTGGCTATAATACCTGGAATTTTTATTTGTACTACTCCCTTAATCCCGTCTTTGATTCTAATGCCGAATTAAATGGTAATTCTGTAGATATGAATGCCATTAAAATTGGATTGATCTTTTATATTTTATAACCAATAATTTAATAGAATTAATTGGGGGATAATACCTATTAAAAGGCCTATGATTATTTCATTTTTGTCATGTGCTTTTAGGTAAAGCCTTGAAGAGGCAACGGCTCCTGTTATGATGAACATTAATCCTATGGAGCCGCTTAAATTGATACTAAAATGGATGCTTAGTGCTATAAAAAACATTAATACACCTCCTGTAGCTATCATATGAATACTTGCTTTAAAACTTAAAATCGCTAATACCAAACAAGTAATAGTAGACAGTAATATTCCAACGAAAAAGAAATAGAGCTCAACGAACTCATTTGGAGGCAGGACTTTTATTAGGATCAAAATTGCAATAAAGCAATTTAGTAAAAGCGGAATAATTCGTTGTTTGACATTTTCAAGATAAATGGAATTGACCTGTTTTGTTGTTTTAAGGAGAAAATAAAGTATAATGGGTAAAAGTACGGTTAGTATAAATAACGATAATATTTTTGCTTTTATAATAGGACTAGGAATGTATCTTGGAGCTTTTGAGAAATAAAAAATTACTCCAACCAAAGGCATTAATAAAGGATGAAAAATAAACGATATAGCACGGAATATATAATTCACGTCTAAATCTTTTTACGCAATCTCGCAACCGGAATATCTAATTGTTCCCTGTATTTTGCCACTGTTCGCCTTGCAATTGGGTATCCTTTTTCCTTGAGGATGGAAGCTAATTTTTCATCTGTTAGCGGTTTTCTTTTATTCTCCTCTTCAATGACAGTTTCTAGTATTTTTTTGATTTCACGAGTGGAAACGTCTTCACCCTGATCATTTTTCATAGATTCACTAAAGAATTCCTTAATGAGTTTTGTTCCGTA
>CBDUIO010000221.1:0-4018 GCA_965367355.1 uncultured Flavobacteriaceae bacterium | reverse complement strand
CCGATACAGAAATTAGCGAAAATATTACCCAACAGATCGTCGCTGGTTATTTCACCGGTAATTTCACCAAAATGATACAGTGCCTGCCTGATATCTATGGCTAACAGATCTCCTGATAATCCCGAATTTAAACCTTGTTGCACTTTTTTTATTTCTTCCAAGGCTTTTATTAAGGCGTCGTAATGACGTGAATTGGTAATAATAGTATCGTTGTTACGTAAGGCACCTGAATTCACGAATTCAAGCAGTTTAGATTTTAATATCTCAATACCTTCTCCAGTTTTAGCAGATAGTGCGAGTAAATTAGATTTCTCGTCCCGATGATTATCAAGATCGCTCGAAATAGCAGTAAGTTGTTTTTTTTCTTCGCTTGAGAGTTCATCAACCTTATTAATAACAACCAAAAGCGGTTTCTGTGAGAATTTATTTTTTATTTGAGCGATATCAAGTTTTAACTTATCTCTATTAACTTTTAACTCATTAGCGTCAAGTAAAAGCACAACCACTTGAGCCTGAGTAATTTTTTCGAAGGTTTTTTTTATTCCTATGCTTTCAACTTCATCTTTTGTTTCTCTTATACCAGCCGTATCAATAAATCTGAAGTTGATTCCTCCTATTATTATTTCATCTTCAATAGTATCTCTGGTTGTTCCTGCTATATGACTCACAATTGCCCTGTCCTCATTTAAAAGAGCATTAAGGAGGGTCGATTTACCTACATTGGGTTCGCCGACAATTGCAATGGGAATACCGTTTTTAATGACGTTACCAATTGCAAAACTATCAATTAAGCGTTTCAAAACTTTTGTGATTCTGGAGATAAGATCATGAAACTGGTCCCGATTTGCAAATTCCACATCTTCTTCTGCAAAATCCAACTCTAGTTCTATCAAACTTGCAAAATTGAGTAATTCATCTCTGAGCTGTTTGATCTCTGATGAGAATCCACCACGCATCTGTTGCATGGCAATTTGATGAGATGCTTCGCTATCGCTTGCAATGAGGTCGGCAACTGCTTCAGCCTGACTCAAATCCAGTTTTCCGTTTAAAAAAGCCCTGAGAGTGAACTCTCCCGGATTTGCAATTCTGCAACCTTTCCGTAAAAATAGCTGAATGATTTCCCTTTGTATAAATGGACTTCCGTGACATGAGATTTCAATGACATCTTCTCCTGTGTACGAATTAGGATCTCTAAAAACTGAAACCAAAACTTCATCCAATTCATGTTTGTCATCAACAATAGAGCCTAGATGGATAGTGTGGGACTTTTGGTCCTTTAAAAGTTTACCAGATCTCGATTTAAAATGTTGATCAACAATATCAATAGCTTTTTTACCGGACAATCTAATTAGCGCGATTGCACCGGAGCCCGATGGTGTAGCTAAAGCGATTATTGTATCATTTGGTTTCATGAGGCAAAAGTAAGAAATTGACTTTATTAAGGATATAAAAAACTTTTAATGTTCCGTTAATCCTGACTTCAAAATAATTTTATCTGCTATATTTGCACAAAATTTAATTTTAAAAATTATTATGAAAAAATTTATTTTGATTCTTTTAGCTGTTGTTTCATTTGTTTCATGTAAAACTGAATCTGATGAATTCATAATTTCTGCGACAATTGATGGTGTGCCTAATGGAGCAAAAGTATCCTTAAAAGAAATAAAAGATAACAATACTGTCTTAATGGACACCACGAGTGTTATGGATGGTAAATTTACCTTAAAAGGCTCTGTTAGTGAACCTGACATTCATGTTTTAATGATACAAAATGTGCCTGGGCGATTACCATTTATTTTGGAAAATAATGAGTTAAAAATGATCCTGTATAAAGATAGTCTTGGGCTTTCAAAAATTATTGGGAGTAAGGATAATGATGTGGCACAAAACTACATGAAGGGCATATCTAAATTTAGGAAACAAAATGACTCTTTAATGATCAAACTGAATGAGGCCAGACGATCTAATGATACTATATTTTTAAAAAGTTTTACGGAAAAAAGATTAGAAATAAAAAATAATAATGATGCGTTTAACATAGATTTCTTAAAGGAGAATAATAAAAGCTTATTCTCGGCTCTGCTATTAGAAAACCTAATGAAAACAAAGGCTCTGAATATTGGAGAAGTACAAGATTATTTTAATTCATTCCCTGAAAAATTACAACAGACAAATGTTGGATTACGACTTAAAGAAAGTATAGCTGCTTTATTAGCTACTGAAGTTGGTGCTATGGCACCTGATTTTACAGCGCCCAATCCCGAAGGAAAAGAGATCTCATTAAATGAAATAAAAGGAAAAGTTACCATTATCGATTTTTGGGCAGCATGGTGTGGTCCATGTAGAAAAGAAAATCCGAATGTTGTAAAGATTTATGAAAAATATCATGATAAAGGATTAGAGATCATTGGTGTTTCTCTGGATGGTAATTCACGACAAAAAGATGCCAAACAAGATTGGCTGGACGCCATTGAAAAAGATGGTTTAACCTGGTACCAGGTGTCAAATTTGAATTATTTCAATGATCCCGTTGCAAAAAAATACAACATTCAGGCTATTCCGGCTACATTTATTCTGGATGGTGAAGGAAAAATTATTGCTAAGAACCTTAGAGGACCTGCTTTAGAACAAAAGATCTCTGAGTTATTGGATTAAATTGAAACCAAAGTTTAATTTAATTTTCCTGCTCGCTGTAATAAAAACAGCAGTACTATAGGAATTGCCAACAGAATTATCATTGTAAGATGTTCTTTAAATAGCCAAGGCGCAAATAATAGAGTGATGACATATCCACCAATAGCACCTCCAAAATGCGCATCATGACCTATGTTTCCTGTTTGTTTTTTCATTCCGTAAATGGAGTACAATAGATAAGCAATCCCGAATACATAAGCGGGAATAGGAATTGGTATGAAAAACAAATAAAGACTCATGTCAGGATCAAAAAGTATTGAAGAATACAGTATTCCTGTAACTGCTCCACTGGCTCCAACAGCACTGTAATGATATTCATTTTTATGAAAATAAAATGACAAAAGACTGCCTGCATAAAGACTGCCAAAATAAATTAGCAAAAATTTCAATTCACCAACATTTCTAATCACGGGATTTGCGAAGAAATACAAGGTGATCATGTTAAATATCAAATGTTGAGTATTAACATGCAAGAAGCCTGAACTTAGCATCCTTATCTGTTCTTTTCTTCTAATTCCACCTACATTGAACTTATATTTTTCAAAAAAACTATAATCTCCCAGAGCTTTATATGTAATTAATACATTAGCCCCAATAAGTATCATAGTGACAAGATTCAATCCATACATTTTACTATAATTTTTGTTTGACGAAGATAATTGTAATTATTTTATTATTAATAAAAACTATTATTTATCACTTATATTTGCGCCTTAAAAGCATAAAAAATAGTGCAGTTAATCGCTTACATACTTATTTATCCTTTATTATGGATTATATCCATCCTTCCATTCAAATTGCTGTATGCAGTTTCTGATTTTCTATACCTCTTCATCTATAGAGTATTCGGTTACAGAACAAAAACGGTCAAAGAAAATCTCCGTCTTGCATTTCCCGAAAAGTCTAAAGAGGAAATTAAAAGAATTACAAAGATCTTTTACCAGCACTTATGTGATATGATCGTGGAATCTGTAAAATCCATGACCATCTCAGAGGAAGAGATGAAAAAACGATATGTGTTTACCAATATTGAAGAGATTCACAAACTGGAGAAACTAAACAAAAGTATCGTTTTAATGTGCGGCCATTATGCCAGCTGGGAATGGATTTTTATTCTGCAAAGATATATCAACCACAAAGGGTATGCTGTTTATAAACGGTTAGCCAATAAATATTTCGACCGACTCGTAAAACGAATTAGAGCCAGATATAATTCGTATTTAATAACAACCAAAGAAACAGTCCCAATATTAACTAAAAGCAAAATACAAGGTGAATTAACCATTAACGGATTTATATCTGATCAATCGCCAAAAGTAGAAAA
>CBDUIO010000220.1:0-4074 GCA_965367355.1 uncultured Flavobacteriaceae bacterium | reverse complement strand
AATGGAAGCAAAAGAAAAAGAACTATTAAGAGGAGGACAATTCCTTGTAAAAGAAACAAATTGTGAAGATATTTTCACTCCGGAAGATTTCACAGAAGAACAAAATATGATGAAGGATGCTGTCATGGAATTTAATGACAGAGAAATTATACCTCACCGAGAAAGATTTGAGGCGAAAGATTATGCATTTACTGAAGAATGTATGCGGAAAGCAGGAGAACTTGGGTTCTTAGGTGTAGCTGTTCCGGAAGCCTATGGCGGATTAGGTATGGGATTCGTATCTACTATGCTGGTTTGTGATTATATTTCAAGTGGAACCGGTTCATTTAGTACTGCATTTGGAGCACATACCGGAATAGGAACATTACCTATTACACTATATGGTACAGAAGAACAAAAGAAAAAGTATGTGCCAAAATTAGCAACCGGAGAGTGGTTTGGAGCTTATTGTTTAACAGAGCCTGGAGCAGGTAGTGATGCTAATTCAGGTAAAACAACAGCAACCCTAACTAAGGATGGCAAACATTACCTGATTAATGGACAAAAAATGTGGATTTCCAATGCAGGCTTTTGCAATTTAATGATTGTTTTTGCTCGTATTGAAAACGACAAATACATTACAGGCTTTATAGTTGAAAATGACCCAAAAAATGGAATAACAATGGGCGAAGAAGAGCACAAACTGGGTATTCGTGCTTCTTCAACCCGACAGGTTTTCTTTAGCGATTGTAAAGTTCCTGTTGATAATATGCTTGCGGGTCGCGGTGAAGGTTTCAAAATTGCTATGAACGCTCTTAACGTAGGTCGAATCAAATTAGCAGGCGCATGTATTGATTCTCAAAGACGAATAATAACAAGAAGTGTTCAATACGCCAATGAAAGAAAACAGTTCAATACACCAATTTCTGAATTTGGAGCAATAAAAGTTAAATTGGCAGAAATGGCATCTAGTGCCTATGCCTGTGAATCTGCTACATATAGAGCTTCAAAAAACATTGAAGACAGAATAGCATTAAGAATTGCTGCAGGAAA
The DNA here is from genome assembly GCA_965367355.1 of uncultured Flavobacteriaceae bacterium. Lineage (GTDB taxonomy): Bacteria > Bacteroidota > Bacteroidia > Flavobacteriales > Flavobacteriaceae > Site-B1. The sequence goes on along the minus strand of CBDUIO010000220.1, from coordinate 3,042 downwards.
CACGCATCAGGAAGCCGAACTTAAAGGTGTAGAAGAATATGCTATTGAAGCTTCAATACTAAAAGTAGCCGTATCAGAAGATGTACAGAATTGTGCTGATGAAGGCATTCAAATTTTTGGCGGTATGGGATTTTCAGAAGACACACCAATGGAAGCAGCATGGAGAGACGCTCGTATCACAAGAATATATGAAGGGACAAATGAAATAAACAGGATGTTAATTGTAGGAATGCTTGTTAAAAAAGCCATGAAAGGTCATGTAGATCTTTTGAATCCGGCCACTAAGGTCCAGGAAGAATTAATGGGAATTCCTTCGTTTGAAACACCTGATTTCTCTGAATTGTTTTCCGAAGAAAAAGACATGATAAGGAAACTTAAAAAAATGTTCTTAATGTTTGCAGGAGCAGCAGTTCAAAAGTTTGGAACAGAATTAGAAGCGCAACAACAATTATTAATTGCGGCCGCAGATATTTTAATTGAGATCTATATGGCAGAATCAGCCATTTTAAGGACAGAAAAAAATGTAAAAAGGTTTGGAGAAGCGGCCCAAAAAGTTCAAATAGCCATGTCTAAATTATATTTATATCATGCTGTTGATATTGTTGAAGAAAAGGGAAAAGAAAGTATTATTTCCTTTGCTGAAGGCGATGACCAACGTATGATGTTAATGGGACTAAAACGCTTTACAAAATATACAAATTATCCAGATATTGTAGATCTACGAAAAGAGATTGCAGAAAAAGTTAAGGCCGAAAACAAATATTGTTTTTAGTCGTATTTACTAACTCAATTAAAAACCGCTTTATAATTTAAAGCGGTTTTTTTATTTTCATTAAATTAGTTGAAAATAATATTAATGAAATATTTATTTCTTGCTTTACTGCTATTTACTACATCATTTTTAAAAGCTCAGTCTGATCAAAAGTTATACGATATAATCGATGCTGTGTCTGCAGAGCGAATACAAAAAGATATACAGACCTTAGTTGATTTTGGTACACGAAACACCTTTAGTGATACTATTTCCGAAACACGAGGTATAGGAGCAGCAAGACGATGGATAAAATCGGAGTTTGAAATCATTTCAAAAGATTGTAATAATTGCCTGGAGGTTTTTTATCAGAAGGATTTAGTGACCAGACAAGGAAATCGCCGCGTACCTCATGATGCCTGGGTTGTTAATGTGGTTGCTGTTCAAAAAGGAACAAAATATCCCAATAGATATATCATCATGAGCGGTGATATCGATTCACGAGGCAGCAATACCATGGACTTTGTTTCCGATGCTCCAGGTGCAAACGACAATGCTTCCGGAATGGCTGGAACAATTGAAGCGGCAAGAGTTTTAAGTAAATACAAATTTGAGAATAGCATTGTTTACACCGGACTTTCCGGAGAAGAGCAAGGATTGTTTGGTGGTGCAGGTTTAGCCAAATATGCAAAAGATAATAATTGGGAGATTATTGGTGTTCTGAATAATGATATGATAGGCAACATTAAAGGCGTTGATGGAGTCATTGACAATCGTACTTTCAGGATTTTTTCAGAGCCTGTGCCTCCCACAGAAACAGAAAGTGAGAGACGATCTCGCAGATTCTTTGGTGGTGAAGTTGATGGAATTTCTCGACAGTTGGCCAGATATGTGCATAAAACAACTAAGATCTACATGCCGGAAATGAATCCGATGATGGTTTACAGACTCGATAGATTTGGTCGAGGTGGACATCATCGTCCGTTCAACGATTTAGGCTTTGCAGGTATCAGAATTATGGAAGCCCATGAAAACTATACGCAACAGCATCAGGATATAAGGGTTGAAAGCGGAATAGAATATGGTGATGTTATAAAACATGTTAATTTTGATTATGCCAAAAAGCTAACCGCAGTTAATGCCATCAGTTTAGCAAGTTTGGCTTGGGCATCACCGTCACCTAAAAAGGTGGCTATTGGCGGCATTGTTGAACCATCGGTTAAATTAAAATGGGATAAGGTAAACGGTGCAGCGGGATATAAAATTTATTGGAGAGATACCACATTTCCAACCTGGGATCATAGCAGATATGTCGGGGATGTTTCCGAATTTACTTTAAAAGGCATTGTTATTGATAACTTTTATTTTGGAATTGCTTCTGTTAGCAATGACGGATTTGAAAGTGTTGTAGTTTTTCCGAACGAAATAATTAGAAATTAAATGAAGAAATTAACAATTATATTTATTCTGGTTCTGAGTCAGTTTGTCCAATCTCAAAATAATCCATTCACCCTGCAGGACACCTTAAGAGGATCAATTACGCCGGAACGAGAATGGTGGGATTTGACTTATTATCATTTAAATATAGATGTCGACCCTGAGAATAAAATCATCAAAGGAACAAACACTATTCACTACAAAGTTTTGAAACCAAATTCGGTTTTACAAATTGACCTTCAACCTCCTTTAAAAATAACAAAAGTGATTCAGGACAATGAAGAGTTGAAATTAAATTCCATTGGAAGTGCCCATTTTATCACTTTAAAAGGAAAACAACAAGTTAATGAACATAACAGCATAATCGTATTTTACGAAGGCAACCCAAAAGAAGCTGTAAGACCTCCCTGGGATGGTGGCATAACATGGGAGAAGGACAATAATGGAAATCATTTTATTGCATCTTCTTGTCAAGGCATAGGAGCCAGCATCTGGTGGCCAAATAAAGACCATATGTATGACGAAGTTGATAGCATGTTAATAAGTGTAAATGTTCCACGGGACCTTATTGATGTTTCTAATGGAAGACTGAGAGAAATTGAGGATCATAAAAACGGAACCAAAACATATAAGTGGTTCGTTAATAATCCTATCAATAATTATGGTGTTAATATTAACATAGCAGATTATGTTCATTTTTCTGAAGTGTATCAGGGCGAAAAAGGTCCCTTAGACATGGATTATTATGTTTTAAGAGATAATCTTGAAAAAGCTAAAGAACATTTCAAAGATGCACCAAAAATGATGAAAGCTTTTGAGCATTGGTTTGGACCCTATCCTTTTTATGAAGATGG
>CBDUIO010000219.1:0-4095 GCA_965367355.1 uncultured Flavobacteriaceae bacterium | reverse complement strand
TTACGCTTGTGCGTTGCTACCTTGTGTCTTTTACGTTTTTTACCACTTGGCATATGCTAGTTTTGTTTTAAATTAATATTTTGTTTAAATTATTTTACTTTAACACTGGTTTTTACGCTTTCAACAAACACTTTTGCCGGTTTAAAGGCAGGAATGTTATGAGCCGGAATTTTTATGGTAGTATTTTTTGAAATGTTTCTACCTGTTTTTTCTGCTCTTGTTTTAACAATAAAACTTCCGAATCCTCTTAAATAAACATTATCTCCGCCTTCAAGAGAAGATTTCACTTCATTCATGAAAGATTCTACTGTTGCCTGAACGTCTCCTTTTTCAATTCCTAACTTATCAGAAATTTTCGATACTAAATCTGCTTTAGTCATTACTTAAATTATTTTATTGGGTTATCTATTTATTATTATAAGGGAGGGCAAATATAATTATTTTATATTCAATATTTCAAACCTAATTCATTAAAATTTCAATTATTAAACCATTATTTTAGCCAATCGTTTAAAAGTGACATGAATTTTAGTAATATATTGATTAATTGGTACTTACACAATAAGCGTGAATTACCTTGGCGAGACACCAGAAATCCATATTTTATTTGGCTTTCTGAGATTATTTTACAACAAACTCAAATAACTCAAGGATTGCCTTATTATTTGAATTTCGTGAAGAATTATCCCACTGTTTTTGATCTCGCAAAGGCAGATGAAACTGATGTCTTAAACTTGTGGCAAGGACTAGGATATTATTCTCGAGCCAGGAACCTGCACCACAGCGCGAAATATATTGCGAATGAGTTAAAAGGAGTGTTCCCGAATAATTATAAGGACCTTTTAAAGCTTAAGGGAATTGGTGACTATACGGCAAGCGCTATTGCTTCAATTTGCTTTAATGAGCCAACGCCTGTAGTTGATGGTAATGTTTACAGGTTTTTGTCCAGATATTTTGGTATTATTACACCAATAAATTCATCTAAAGGACAAAAAGAGTTTAAGTCCTTAGCCCAAAACCTGATCGATAAGGAAAATCCAGCCGATTTCAATCAGGGGATCATGGAGTTTGGAGCAAGACAATGCAAACCACAAAATCCCGATTGTACAAAATGTCCGTTTAATGAAAGCTGTGTAGCACTTCAGAAGAATCGGATCAAAGAATTACCTGTTAAGATCAAAGCTAAAAAAGCTAAAAAACGATATTTTAACTATTTGGTGTTTTTATCGGAAGATCAAAAAACGATCATAGAAGAACGAAATAACAAGGGAATATGGCAAAAATTGTATCAATTCCCTTTGATAGAAACATCCCAAGAAATAGATATTGAATTACTTAAAAAGAATCCTGAATTCAAAAAATACACAAATAAAACTAACTTCTCTGTTTCAGTTTTTAATGAACAGGATATTATCCATAAGCTATCGCACCAGCATTTGTTCACTAAGTTTTGGATAATAACTTTGAAAGAGTTGCCTTCAAGGGGTTTACCGGTTAAAAATATCACAAATTACCCGTTTCCAACTTTGATAAATAATTTTATAAACGAGTTTAATTTTTAATCAGTCATAAATTTTTATTATTTTTAAGACTAGTGTGAAACAAAGCGTTAATTTTGCTTTGAAAATAAAGATTTTAAATTATGTCAGGAACATTAAATAAGGTAATGCTGATTGGGCATTTAGGAGAGGATGTTAAAATGCATTATTTTGAAGGCGGTGGATGTATTGGGCGATTTCCGTTGGCAACAAATGAAACTTACACCAATAAACAAAGTAATGAACGTGTTACTACTACTGAATGGCACAATATTGTTGTCAGGAATAAAGCTGCTGAAATTTGTGAAAAATATTTAAGCAAAGGAGATAGAGTCTATATTGAAGGACGATTGAAAACCAGAAAATGGCAGGATGATAAAGGCAATGACAGATATTCAACAGAAATACATTGTACAGACTTCAAATTTTTAACAACTAAAAAAGAAAGTGAAGAGAATGAACCAAATCGTAACCAACAAACTCAAAAACCTCAGCCACAACAAGAAAATGTGAATGAGCCTATTGGTGATGATGACGATCTTCCTTTTTAATTTTGTTTAACTAACCATTTTTAAATTGGACCCTGAACCTTCGAGTTTTTTATTAATTCTGTCAGCAATAGATTTTTCAATAATTGTTGGAGTTGGATTGCTTTTTGTTTTGTTGTTTTGCTCCGCATTGATCTCTGGAGCTGAGGTAGCATTCTTTTCCTTAACTAAAACTGATATTGAAAAAGGAATAGAAGATGGAATAAGGCAGTTAAAAATTGTTTCCACCTTGTTGGATAGACCCAAAAAACTTCTTGCCACCATACTTATTGCAAACAACTTCATTAACATTGCCATAGTTATTCTTTTTGCCTATTTAGGCAATTTTATATTCAGTGAAATATCATCGATTATATTAAAGTTTGTAATTGAGGTTGTAATTGTAACCTTCCTTATTTTATTGTTTGGTGAAATATTACCTAAGATCTATGCCACCAGAAATCATGTAAAATTTGCAACATTTATGGCTTATCCCTTAAAAGTGTTGGACATCATTTTTTCGCCATTGAGCCTGCCAATGAGAAGTATAACTTTGGCAATTCACAATAAATTAGGCAGAGAGAAATCCAATTTAAGTGTCGATCAATTATCCCAGGCACTGGAATTGACCAGTGAAGCAGACACCACCATGGAAGAACAAAAGATTCTTCAGGGTATCGTGTCATTTGGTAATACAGATACCAAACAGGTAATGCGACCCAGAATTGATATTTTTGCCTTGAATGAAGAAATGAAATATGAAGAGATCATTCCTGAGATCATCAAGAACGGATTTTCAAGAATTCCCGTTTATAAGGATAATATCGATACAATAGTTGGTGTTTTATATGTAAAGGATCTGTTGCCATATTTGGAGAATAAACAGTTTAAGTGGACCAGCATCCTGCGCGAACCGTTTTTTGTGCCCGAAAATAAGAAACTGGATGACCTGATGAATGAATTTCAGGAAAAGAAAGTTCATTTAGCTGTTGTAGTCGATGAATATGGAGGCACCAGCGGTATTGTATCACTTGAAGATATCATTGAAGAGATCGTTGGTGAAATAAGTGATGAGTTTGATGATGAAGATCTTGTTTACAGCAAGCTGGACAGTAAGAATTATGTGTTTGAAGGCAAAACACCTTTAAAGGACTTTTACAGAGTTTTAAAATTAGAGGACGACTCGATTTTTGAAGAACATAAGGGAGAAGCTGAAACGATTGCAGGATTTGTACTTGAAATATCTCAGGGTTTTCCTAAACCGGACAGTAAAATAATTTTTGATAATTACGTTTTTGTTATTGAGTCAATTGATAAAAAAAGATTGAAACGTATAAAAGTGACGATTCCTTAGCTTCAATAATGTGGATTACAATGAACTTAAAACAAATAACTTTATTCCTTATAACTATATCTTTCTTTTCCTGCGGAGACGATCCATTACCCAAGCCTAAAGCTTACCTCAGTCTGGAATATCCTGAAGCAAAGTACATAAAGACCAAAAGCGAATTACCATTTAGTTTTGAAAAGAATGGGTTTGTTACTCAAATAACAAACAAACGACTTGAAGGTTCAGAGGAAAGCTATGGTATGAATATTGAATACTCGAAATTAAAAGGGACTATTTATTTAACCTATAAAAAGATAGAGAACAGGGAAGATTTGATTCGGTTTTTAAGAGATGCCCAAAACTTTACCCAGGAGCATACCAAAAAGGCCGATGAGATTGCTGAGCAGGTCTATGAAGACTCTTTGCGTAAGGTTTATGGCATGTTCTATGAGGTTGGCGGGAATGCCGCCTCTCAATCGCAGTTTTATGTAACCGACAGTGTCAAACACTTTTTAATAGGTTCGCTATACTTCTATGCGAAACCCAATTACGACTCCATTTTACCGGCTGCAGAATATTTAAAAAAGGATATTAAAAAAATAATGGAAACGGTTGAGTGGAGGGAATAAAAAAACCCACTTGATGTAGTGGGTTTTTTTATCTATATAAATAGTTTATTAAGCCTTCGCCTCTTTAGCGC
>CBDUIO010000218.1:0-4129 GCA_965367355.1 uncultured Flavobacteriaceae bacterium | reverse complement strand
TTTTTGAGTTGCTTAAGGAAATATTATCCACAAATACAGGGCCTTTTTATTTCATTGATCTTCATACTACTTCCAGTAAAACACTGCCCTTTATAACAATTAATGACGCCTTAATTAACCGTAGGTTTTCTAAACAATTTCCTGTTCCAATAGTCTTAGGAATAGAAGAATATTTAAATGGTCCTTTACTGACCTATATCAATCAACTAGGATATGTTTCCGTGGGATTTGAGTCCGGTCAACACGACGAAATTAATTCAATTTCAAACCACATTTCCTTTTTGTATTTATTGTTGGTTTATACCAGAGTTCTTAAAGAGACTGACATAACAGGCTTTAAAGATCACTATAAAAAAATTCAAATGGCATCCAAAAACCATTCGGATATTTATGAAATCATCCATTTACACAAGATATTACCTAATGAGGTATTTGAAATGAAAAATGGATTTGAAAGTTTTCAGCCTATTAAAAAAGGCACCTTTTTAGCGATCAGCAACGGAAAAAAAATTATATCTGAACAAAGCGGATTCCTCTTTATGCCCTTATATCAAAAAATTGGTGATGATGGCTATTTTATCATTAGAAAAGTAAAGCCAATTTTTTTAAGGCTTTCAGCGGCTTTAAGAAAACTAAAAGCAGATAATTTGTTAGTTCTGTTTCCCGGAATAAACTGGGAGGACAAAAGAAAAAATGTATTAAAAGTTAATTTAAAAATTACCAGATTTTTCGCCAAACAATTTTTCCACTTACTAGGATACAGAAGCAAACAAGTTGACAAAACACATTTAAAACTTTATAACAGGGCAAGAAACGCTAAAACCGACATGTATAAAAAGGAGAAATGGTTTAAAACACCATATTAGAAAGAAGTTTTAAAGAACCGCCAAATATTTAGTATACGTTGTTCTCTTTATTAACGTCTGCCATTAGATTTTTAGGATCGATGGTAACAGATAAAATTTTGGCTTTCGGTTTATTTATCTTAAAAGTGTAAGTTGGGTAGGCCCATGCCCAGTCATTTAGGGTTTTTCTTGGAGATTCTTCAGGTTTTTCTCCCCTCATCATTTGCAGAGGAATATAGAACAATTCTTTAGCCCCGTCAATGTAAGTAATCTCCAGGTCAATTGGCATTGGCATTAATCCTATTCGTTCCAACTGAATCACAGCACGACCATTGATTTCGTCTATATTTTTGATGCCATAGTCAATTGTGTTAGTCGTTTGTGTCCAATCAGTTAAATACCAGTCCAGTTCTAATCCCGAAATTTTTTCTGCCGACCGAATGAAGTCAATTGGCCTTGGGTGTTTAAATGCAAAATCCTGATAGTATTTTTTAATTGATTTTTTAAGATTTTCTTCCCCGATAATATATCCTAATTGAGCCAAAAAAACCTCCCCTTTGTTATAGGCAGAAATACCAAATACATGATTTAATTCATACCTGTCAGAATGCGTTGTTTGTGGCTGTTCATATCCCGAATTAGCTAAATATATATAACTGTTGTATGCACCAATGGATGGATGTTCCTTTTTTTGGTTCATGATTTCATTCATTGCCAGGTCGCTGATGTAACTTGTAAACCCTTCGTCCATCCATTCATGTTTTGATTCATTTGACGCCAGTATAAACTGAAACCAGGAATGTGCTAATTCATGAGCGGTAACTCCTATCAAACTTCCCAAGGACCTTTTGCCGGTAATAAAGGTGCACATGCCGTATTCCATGCCTCCGTCTCCGGCTTGAATCACAGAATATTGTTTATAAGGATATTTACCGATATTTTTACTATAGTACTGCATTAACTCAACAGTTTTAGGCTGAAGTTTTTTCCAGCCATCAATAAATTCAGGATTGGTTTTATATAAAAAATGCAACATCGGGCCATCGGGAATCTGCAATGTATCATGAATATAATCCGGGTCTGCCGCCCAGGTAAAATCATGTACGTTTGGCGCTTTGAAATGCCATGTCAGCTTATCGTTTTGTGTAGGTTTTATTTCACCGGTCTCATAGCCATAACCTATTTCATTTGGATTCTGCAAATAGCCCGTACCTCCTAAAACATAAGCTTTATCAATAGTGATCTTAACATCAAAATCCCCCCAAACACCATAAAACTCTCTTCCTATGTAAGGGTCTGCATGCCATCCTTCAAAATCGTATTCAGCTAATTTGGGATACCATTGCGCCATTGACAGAGCAACATTTTCCCTGTTGTTTCTTCCCGCACGACGTATTTGAAGCGGGACCTGAGCATCAAAAACCATATCAAATGTAACTTTTTCTCCGGGCTGAATAGATTTATCCAAATCAACCTCCAGAATGGTCCCAACTGTTTTATAAGATATTGGTTTACCGTTTTGTTTTAATGACGAAACATTAATATATCCAATTTCATCAGGCTTAAGTTTACTTATTCTGTCTCGAACTCTGGGATCGGGATCGGCGATTGTTAGAGATCTGACATCCATTTCACTTCCCGGTTGAAAAGCGTTGAAATACAAATGATAATAAACCCTGTTAAGAGTATCAGGTGAATTATTAGTATATATCAAAGTTTGTTTTCCGTTATACCTAAACGTGTTCACATTCATGTCTATCTCCATACTATAGTCAACATGTTGTTGCCAATAAGTTGGATCGATTGAATAAACTGCAGTATTTGTCTGTTTGGCTCCCTTACAAGACGAAAAAGTCAAGGTGATTAAAAAAAGAAAACAACTGTATTTATTCATGGGTTTATTATTTCACAAAACCTTATTTAACACAAAATCAATGATAAGGTTTTTAAAATTATCTTGACATTTGAGCTGCCATTACTAAAGCATTATATGCATTAGCTATCTTACCCGATTTACAAAGCTCTGAAAAAGCCCTGACATCTTCAGGCCTTCCTGCTACTACAACTTTGGCCTTAATAGGCAAACCTGAATCCAGGATGATTTGTTTTACCTGTGCAGCTGACAATTTTGGAAAATAGGAGCGAATTAAAGCAGCAATTCCTGCAACTGCAGGTGCTGCCATTGAAGTTCCTCCTTTAGTGTCGTATTCATTCTCCGGAGTGGTGGAATAGACTTCTGCTCCAGGTGCAAAAACATCCACATTGTTCTTTCCGTAATTAGAAAATGAGGCGACCATATCTGATCCATATTTTGGATACAATGCTCCAACAGTGATATATGAATTGGAAACTTCAGGGCCATTTTTAACATTATCTTCGGGGTAATTTGGCTCGACATCTATATTCTTACTGTCATTTCCTGCGGCATGTACAAACACAACATCCTTTTGTCCGGAATACGCAATGGCATCTCTCACCCAATTACTGTGCGGTGAAAAATCCTTACCAAAGCTTCCGTTAATTACTTTTGCACCATTGTCAACAGCATAACGAATTGCTAAAGCCACATCTTTATCATATTCATCACCGTTAGGCACTACGCGTAATGTCATGATCTTAACATTGTCTGCGACGCCATTAACACCTTTTCCGTTATTGCGTTCTGCTGCAATTATTCCTGCAACATGAGTTCCGTGGCTTTCAGATTTCTTTAATGGCAATACGTTTGCATTGCCATAGCCTACATCTGTAAGATCATTAATATCATCATTGGTTTTTCTACCTTTAAAATCTTTAGCCAGATTATAATTTAACATTTCTGTATAATGATCAGCATCCTCTTTAATCATTTCATAAGTAAAACCTTGCTGATACATGAACATTTGAATGTTTTTAGCCTGAAGTAATGCCTGATCCACTGTTTGTATTTTCATTACATCTTCCCTAGTGTAATCTTCTTTTTTTAAATGTTTTCTCAATAGTTCTTGCGCCGGAACAATTTGCTGTAAAAGACTTTCAATATTTTGTTTGATCTGTAATGTTTGGGCATATTCCTTCTCATAATCTTCTTTTGCCCTCAAATAATCAGGGTTTCCTGTGTCATTCAAAGCTAAAATTCTGGTCATTTCCAGTTGTTCATGATAAGCATCGCCTAAAAAATTCCAGCCATGAATATCATCAATGTAACCGTTTTTATCATCATCTTTTCCGTTACCGGGAATTTCTTTAGGGTTCGTCCAAACAACATCATCCAGATCTTCATGATTAATATCTATTCCTGAATC
>CBDUIO010000217.1:0-4176 GCA_965367355.1 uncultured Flavobacteriaceae bacterium | reverse complement strand
TCCCATTTTTGGTAATTTAAGTTCAAACTTTGCCATATCTGTAATGAATTCCTTTTAATTATAAATTGGATTGCAAAATTAATAAAAAAAGATGTGTTTTATGTTAATATACATATGTATTTAAATTTCAAAAAAATATGATTTCACCATTGGATTTAGAACTGTTGCTGCCAATAATAAAATTTGCCTTTTTTGGTAATATCTTAAAGGTCAACCTCTTTTGCTTAGATAAATTCGATATTTTGATAATTATTTCCTTAAAACTAATCATACTCGCATCAAATATAATTTCCTGATGGTCCCTAAATTCACTATCATTTTGTAGAAGATAAATCTCTTTTTTTAATGCTAATTGCATGGGTTGAATGGGAGAATTGGAAATCAAAATGTAACTAAGTACTTTCGATTTCTTTAATTTAGGTCTGTAATAAAAAATTGAAATTAATTTGATCCCAATCGAGATTATTGAATCCACGATAAAATTCTTTTTAAAATGTTTTTTATAAAAAATCTCCATCGCGCTATAAAAATGTTTGGCATAAAATTTATCCTTCAAAGTGCTTTCCCCTTTAAAATGAATAACGGTCGTATCTGGACAATAATAATTTTTATATCCCATTTTTATTGCCTTGTAGCAAAAATCTATGTCTTCACCGTACATAAAATAATCCTCATCAAATCCATTTAATTTGTAAAACATTTCTCGTTTTAAAAACATGAATGCACCTGCTAAAATATCAACTTCCCCTTCTTCATCTTGACCTAATTGATTCGCATAATACGGACTCGAGTATCCAATCATTTTTTGTATTGAGACAACTGCAGTTGGAATATTTCTTTTGCTTTCCTGCAGAAATTTACCTGATCCATCTATCAATTTACATCCAACAATTCCTAATTTATCCTTGCTAGCGGCAAAATTCAACAGTATCTTAAATGTATCTTCGGCAACAACGGTATCAGGATTCAATATGCATAGATATTCACCTTTAGCTTTTTCAATTCCTATATTATTCCCTTTTGAAAATCCATAGTTAGTATCATTCTCAATTAATGTGACATCAGGAAATGATTCCTTTACCATCTTGCAACTACCATCATTTGAATCGTTATCAACTACAATAATTTCAGATTCAATATCCTTTAAAGCAGCTTGTACGCTTTGCAAGCATAATTGCAAAAAATATTGCACGTTATAATTTAGAATGACTACAGATAGCTTCAAGAAAGTTTATGATTTAAGCGATGATTCAAATGGTATTCTATTCAATATACTTCTTCCCAAGGTAATTTCATCGGCATATTCCAATTCATCTCCTACAGATATCCCTCTGGCTATCGTTGAAGTAATAATATCGTAGTCCTGTATTTGTTTGTAAATGTAGAAATTTGTTGTATCTCCTTCCATAGTAGAACTTAAAGCAAATATGATTTCCTTTATGTTTCCTGTTCTTACCTTTTCGACTAATGAAGATATATTCAATTCATTGGGACCAATGCCATCCATAGGTGAAATTTTTCCACCCAGAACATGATATAATCCTTTAAACGAACTTGTACTTTCTATAGCCATAACATCTCGAACATCTTCAACAACACAAATGATCTCTTCATTTCTATTAGGATTAGAACATATCTCACATAACTCAACATCACTTATATTATTGCAGCTTTTGCAAAATTTGATTTCAGATCTTAATGTTTTTAAGGCATTTGCCAATTGGTTGGTTTGTTCCTTGGGTTGATCCAATAAATGCAAAACCAAACGCAGTGCTGTACGTTTGCCTATACCAGGCAATTGTGACATTTCGTTAATTGCATTTTCCAATAATTTTGATGAGAATTCCATTGCGCGAATTTACAATTTTAGATTTATTAATGATATATAATATTGTTATTTGTACTTTTAACTGCCTAATAAAACCTCTATGAATCCAACTCAGATAATTCTTTTAATTGCTGCCTATTTTGGTCTGCTTGTTCTAATATCCTATTTCACAGGAAAAAATGACAGCAATGAAGACTTTTTTAAAGCGGGAAAACAATCTCCTTGGTATGTAGTTGCTTTTGGTATGGTAGGTGCTTCGCTTTCTGGAGTTACTTTTATTTCTGTTCCCGGCTGGATTGACGGATCCCAATTTAGTTATTTCCAGGTTGTGCTTGGATATTTGTTTGGGTATTTTGTTGTGGCCTTCGTATTAATGCCTATTTATTACAGATTAAATGTTACATCGATTTATGAATATTTATTACAAAGGTTCGGAACGGTTAGCCATAAAACCGGAGCTTTTTTCTTTTTTGTTTCAAGAGTTTTAGGAGCTGCTTTCCGTTTGTTTTTAGTTGCTATTGTCTTACAAAAATTTGTTTTTGACGAATGGAATGTCCCATTTGAAATTACTGTTATCATTTCTATTTTACTTATTTGGATTTATACCAATAAAGGAGGAATAAAGACTATTGTATGGACAGATACCTTACAAACATTGTTTATGATCGTAGCTGTTATATTATCCATTTATTTTATAAATGATGCATTGGGCTGGGATTTTAATGAATTTTTAGCATCAACCGAACTTAAGGAATATAGTAAGATTTTTGTGACAGATAATTTTCTGGAGCGAAACCATTTTATAAAATCTTTTCTCGGAGGCATGTTCATTACTATTTGTATGACAGGTCTTGATCAGGATATGATGCAAAAAAATCTCACTTGCAAGACCTTAAAAGATGCTCAAAAGAATATGATCTCATTTAGCATTGTACTGGTTGCAGTAACTTTCCTTTTTATGCTTTTAGGAGCCTTGTTATTTATTTATGCTAAACGAAATAATATAGAATTACCGCTAATGGATGGTAACCCTAAAACCGATCTGTTATTTCCGGAAATTGCACTAAACAGTGGCCTAAGTATTATTCTTGCCATTACTTTTATGCTTGGATTGATTGCAGCTGCATACAGCAGTGCAGATAGTGCTTTAACTTCCCTTACTACGTCCTTTTGTGTTGATTTCTTGAATATCGATAAAAAACCAAAAGATCAGCAAAAGAAAATAAGAAAACGAACCCATATAGGGATGAGCATTTTATTGGTATTTGTAATCATCATCTTTAAATATGTCCTGAATAGTAACGTTATTGATAGCTTACTAACCGTTGCGGGATACACATATGGACCCTTATTAGGGTTATTTGCCTTTGGAATTTTTACAAATTATAAGGTCAAAGATAAATACGTTTGGATAGTGGCCTTGTCTTCAGTATTTCTAATAATTTTAATCGCGAATATTCCTCCGGAAAACATTGGCGGATATGTTGTTGGTTACGAACTTTTACCAATAAATGGCCTTCTTACTTTCTTGGGTTTAATATTGATTCGTAGCAAGTAAAACGAGTGTACAGGATTCTTCAAATGGAATATTATTTTCTTTCAGAATTGAATAGAGTTCCGGATTTTCTGTTCCGGGATTAAAGATCACACGGTTCGGATTCAGAGACACTATATAGTCATAAAAAGGTTTTTGCATTTTTGAATTCAAATAAATTGTAATGGTATCAATACCCTTGTAAGGTAAAAATTCTGTTTCAATATTAATTCCCATTACTTTTCCTTTTTTCGAACCAATAGCAACCACTTCATGGTTATTCATTACTAAACTTTCAATCGCATAATTTGAATATCGATGGGATTTTAAGGAAGCCCCAAGTACAAGAGTTTTCTTTTTCATTTTGTTAAAAAGGCGTTAAGCAACTATAGTTCTGTAACACTCGGCTAAAATACTCGTCTATTAAGTAACAAACAATACAATCGACTAAAAAGAAAATGGATAACTAATTCATTGAAACAATATTAAAAAATTGATAACCTACATAATAGTTGATGGTTAGTGTTAATGTGGTTATTAATAGAAAACCCAAGGCTTTTAGCTTTGGGTTTTTGATTTATACAATAAATTAAAAAAATATTCGTTACAAGTGTAAGAATGAAAGAGTGTTTGAGACTAAACACGTACTTCCATTTATTTGAATGTTAGTTGATTAATAGCAATTAAAGAGTCGAAACCTACAATTTTTCGGCTTTTTAAATTTTTAAAAAACTACTACTTACCAATTTATAATCACACTGCCCCAGGTAAATCCGCTACCAAAGGCAACCAAAACGACTTTATTTCCTTCTTT
>CBDUIO010000216.1:0-4186 GCA_965367355.1 uncultured Flavobacteriaceae bacterium | reverse complement strand
CGCCTATTACTTTGTATTCCATGTTATTTTAGTTGTTTTTCAAAACATAAACTGTTTTCTATTCCCATATATTGACCATAGTTTGAGATAGATTTATAACCGTTCTTTTTGTAAAGATTAATAGCTTCAGGTTGTCTTTTCCCTGTTTCAAGAACACATCTTTTATAACCTAATTCATAGGCCCAGTTTTCAAGTTCAAACAATACTCTTTTTGCGAGTCCCTGACCTCTGAATTCAGATAGGGTATACATGCGTTTTACTTCCATACTTTCAGCATCAAATTCCTTAATTGCGCCAATACTTATAGGTAAATTGTTTTTATACAAAACTAAAGCATGATTAATATTGTCCAGTTTGTTGTATTGAGCGTAGAAAGAATGATCTTCTCCGTCTCGTCTTGCCAGATCTTCATCCAGCAGTTTTACAAGATCAATGAAGTCTTTGTTTTGTGAATTGGTTCTGATTAGTTTATACATTAAAAAGGAAAGCAATTATGATTTCAAAATCATTCTAGGTTTCATAAAACTTTAATCTGTTTTTTATATCGTTTAGTTCAAGCTGCAATTCATTTATTTTCTCCAATAAATTAAAAATGGTATCAATTCCTTCAACATTAATGTTGAGTTCCTGATGCATTCGAATCATTTTTTCAATATCGTTTATTTGGTCCTGATGAACACAGAGTGATTTTTCAACAGTTGTAATGCGTATTAATCCTAATTCATTCAAATTTGAAAAGAATGACATCTCAACCATATAATGAGTACATAATTGATCTATTGGAATAAACTTTTCTATGTTCATGATGGTCTTAATTTAGATAATTCTTTAAACAATTCTTTTTCCTTGTCACTTAACTTAGAAGGTAATTTGACATTGTAGGTAACATACAGGTCGCCAAACTCACCTTCTTTCTTGTATATAGGGAATCCTTTTCCTTTAAGTTTGACTTTTGTTCCGGTTTGAGTTTCGGGCTTGACATTGAGTTTGACCTTTCCATCGAATGCATCAACAATTACTTCGCCTCCTAACATGGCCCTGTAAAGGCTAATATTGGCCGTAGTATACAGATCATTTCGATCCCTTTTAAAATTAGGGTGATCTGCTATAATAAATCGGATATAAAGGTCGCCGTTTGGTCCTCCATTTATTCCCTTGCCGCCTTTCCCTGCAATTTTTATAACCTGGTTATTTTTCACACCTGCAGGAATGGTCAAGCCAATTTTTTTGCCATCTATGGTTAAGGTGCGCTTATGTGTTGAATAAACATCGTTTAAGGTTAAATGCAATTCTGCATTAAAATCCTGCCCTTTGTAACGAATTCTGGACCCTTGTGATCTTTGACTACCAAATATAGACTCAAAAAAATCAGAGTAATCACTCTCTGAAAAACCGCCTGTGGTATGTTGTTGTCTGTTTTGCTGATAGTATTGCTGCTGCTTAGCTTTTTCAAATTCTTCGGCATGTTGCCAATCTTTGCCGTACTCGTCGTACTTTTTACGGTTCTCCGCATTGCTTAGCACTTCGTTAGCTTCATTGATCTCCTTGAATTTTTTCTCTGCGACAGAATCATTCGGGTTAAGATCAGGGTGATATTTTCTTGCTAATTTGCGATAGGCTTTTTTTATCTCAGATTCAGTAGCATTTTTATCAACGCCTAATATTTTATAATAATCTATAAACGCCATGTATATTGATTTTTAAGATAAAACGCTTTGTTAAATGACACTATTAAGATAAGATATTCAGAAGAAATATTTTACTAAAATCTCTTCTGAATATCAACAAAATTAAAGCTCATATTTCAGGCCAAAATTTATACTTCGTCCCATATTGAAGATGCCATCCGGTTTTAATCGGGATAAATGGCTGATGTATTCTTTATCTGTTAAATTGGTTCCCGATATATTTAAATTCAGGGTATTGTTGAAAAGCTTAAATTCTCCTCCAAACCCTAAATCTAATAAGGTATAACCCTCTGTAGTTGTTTCAAATTGATCAACGTTTTCCTGATTAAATGTTGTATTTACTCTAAGGAATGCAAATCCATTTTGGATCCAATTTTTGGATCCAAACTCTACTCTTAAAATATTATTCAAATTGTTTGCCGGAATTAAAGGCAAATATTTGTTTTTATTCAATTTTCCGGTAACGGTTTCAAACGTACTCTCCAGGTGCAGCCAATCCAATGGATGCGGATGTATATGTAAGCCAATTTCGCCTCCATACAAATTTGCATCTTCCTGTAAATAGGCATATACAGGATCATCGTTAATAATTTCTCCATTTGGGGACAGAAAAATGTAATTGTTTATGCTGTTATAAAATCCGTTAATAAAAATTTCTAAATGCTGATTTCCATATTCAATAGAAAGATCTGTCTGGATATTTTGTTCATTCTTTAATTCGATATTCCCTATCTCAAACCTGTTTGTGCCTTCATGTGTTCCATAAGATGTCAATTCTGCTAAATTTGGTGCTCTAAAACCTGAAGCAATGTTCAGCCTGCTTACAAATTTATCAGTAAAATCAACTTTTACTCCCAGGGCTCCATTGAAACTGTTGAACGATTTATTCAACTTTTCCAGTTCATTTTCAATTAGATTAGCATCGATAGTTCTGTTATCGAATCTTGCTCCCAGTTGAAAGGCAAGTTTTTCAAAATGAATATGAGATGTTGCCAAAATGCCCAGATCATTTGTAGTTGCATCAGGAATTAATAGTTCTTCACCGTAATTGCTGTTAGTTTGGTTCATGCCTTGAACACCAACTATGGTCTCAAACTTTCCGGTTTGCGGCAAGTAGTATTTAACATCATAATTAAAGGTCTTCAATTTCATGTGTAAAGCGGCTTCAAGATCCTCATTTTCATGGTCTTCATGCATATCTTCATCTTCTTCTTCATCTTCATCATGATGATGCTCTTCAAATTCCTTTCTATCATTATAGGTATAGCCTAAGTTGATTTTCAAAATTGATTTTTTGAGAAAAATACTGGTCTTGTTACTAAAAATGTGATTATTTAAATCCTGATATGGCAACAGTGGTTTTGTATGCGTAGTTTGAATCCCGATCTCTTCAGGAATTCCCAATTGAGAACTGTTAATATTATACCTGAAATCATTCTTAAACTTTGTTTTTTGATAACCCAGCCCAATTTTAAGATCCTTTTCATTAAAACGTGTATTGGTCACCCGATAATCCTGGGTTTTATAATCTGCATGTTCTGCAAAGCTTCCACGGATCAGGAATTTAAATTCATCGCTTGATTGTTTGTATCCTAGGTTAGCGCTCTTGCCCTCTGTATTTGAAAAATAGTTCAAATTAACATCAGAGTTTGCACTATTTGCAGAAGCAAATCTTTCGGGATTTAAATATAATACGCCACCAAGTGCATCACTTCCATAAAGCAATGAGGCAGGGCCTTTAATAACTTCAACACTTTCAATTCCCGAATCATTTAAGCCCAAACCATGTTCAGCTCCAAATTGCTGATTTTCCAGTCGCACACCTTGAGCGTAGACCAATACGCGGTTAGAACTTAATCCTCTAATAACAGGCTTACCAATACTGTTGCCTGTGCTAACCATATCTACTCCCGGAATATTTGTTATTCCCTGAGATAGAGTGGGAGCTCCTAGTATTTTTAAATTAGAAATGGTTTCCTGTTCCACCTTCATTACATTATCTCCCTGCAGTTGATGAAAGGGAGTTGAAATTATAACTTCATCCATTTCTACTACAGAAGGTTCCAGATAAATAGTAATGGTATTATTATCTTCAGAAATTTGAACTTCTAAAGAATTGGTTTTATACCCCAATAAGGATACGATGAGATTGTATTTTCCATGAGGTAAGTTTGATAATAAAAAAAAGCCATTTTCATCGGTTGACGTTCCTTTTTCCAGTTCAGGAAAATATACATTGGCAAAGACTAAATTGCCTTTGGTAGCTGAATCAAATACATGACCTGAAATAATGTTTTGTGAATATGAGTAATATGTTACTAATGTAAGTAACAGAAATATTTTTATTTTCATGATGTTTAAAATTAAAGAATTAACTAATATGCTTATTCAAATATTCTAAACATATGCCGGAGGACCTCTCAGTGAAAATTGAAGCCTCTGATAATGACTTATGAAATGATATTGAGAAACTACAATTTCTTCAATGTTCTGCAGAA
>CBDUIO010000215.1:0-4202 GCA_965367355.1 uncultured Flavobacteriaceae bacterium | reverse complement strand
GATGAATCTAGTTTTAAAGGAGGTAAAGATATTATTTACGCTAAGGAGGAGTTCGATAATTTTGAGCTGTATTTGGAATGGAAAATTCCGGAAGGAGGTAATAGTGGGATATTTTATCACTTAAAAGAAGGATATAATGCACCTTACGAAGTTTCTCCTGAATACCAATTACTGGATGATCTTAAATGGGAAGAAATTAATAAGTCTACTTTAGAAGATTGGCAAAAAACAGGAGCCGATTATGCAATGTACCCACCAGATAAAGACATGAAGATCGTTAAGTCTGCTGGTGAATGGAATACTTCCAGAATCATTTTTACTCCTGATATGGTTGAATACTGGTTAAACGGAAAAAAAGTCGTGTCTTTTGTGCCATGGTCAACAGACTGGAAGAATAGAAAAAACAATGGGAAGTGGAAAGATTTTACGGATTACGGAATCTATAAATCTGGGTTTATTGGACTTCAAGATCATGATAGTCCGCTTTACTTTAGAAATATTAAGATTAAAAAATTATAATTTATTGTCCAGATATGAAAGCAAATCAACGTAGAGAATTTTTAAAAAAGTTAGGTTTAGCTAGTGCTGCCATAACGGTTGGAACTGGTGATATTTATGCTGATAATAATAAAAATATCGAGTATTTAAATAGAGTAGAAAAGCCTTTAAGTAATGCCGGGATCAACATAGCTCTAATTGGCGCAGGTGGAATGGGAAATGAAGATGCAAATACATGTCTTAAGCACGATGGTGTGGAAATAATTGCCGTGTGCGATCTTTATAAAGGCAGGCTGGATGATGCAAAAAATAAATGGGGAAAACAGATTATTACAACCACAAACTACAAGGAAATTTTAGCTAATAAGGACGTGGATGCCGTTATTATTGGAACTTCCGATCATTGGCATAAACAAATATCCGTTGACGCGTTAAATGCAGGAAAACATGTCTATTGTGAAAAACCAATGGTTCATTCAATAAATGAAGGGCATGAGGTTATCAATGCATGGAAAAAATCCGGTAAAATAATGATGGTTGGTGCTCAAGGAACCTCCTCCGTTGGTAATGAAATGGCTAAGGAATTATTAGCTCAGGGAATGATAGGTGATCTTAATTTTGCAGAAGGATTTTGGGCGAGACATTCGCCTATTGGTGCCTGGCAATATCAAATTCCCGGTGATGCCTCAGAAAAAACCGTTGATTGGAAACAATATGTTTCTAATACAGTAAATCGCCCATTTGATGCTATTCGTTTTTTTAGATGGCGTAACTATACAGATTATGGAACTGGGATGTCAGGCGACCTGTTTGTTCATCTTTTTTCAAGTTTACATTTTATAACAAATTCTAAGGGACCAATTCAAATAGGAGCTTCAGGAGGATTACGTTACTGGAAAGATGGTCGAGAAGTTCCAGATGTCATGATTGGGATGTTCGAGTATCCGGAGGTAAAAGAACATCCGGGATTTAATCTTTCACTTAGATGCAATTTTGTTGATGGCACGAGTGGAACAACTTATTTAAGGCTTGTTGGTAGTAAAGGATCCATGGATGTGCAATGGGATAAAATAATATTAAAAAGAAACGAAACTGATTCAGGCGATGCATTTGCTCAATCCAAAGCCAAAGAAGCAGGTTTGAATAATTCTGATAGAAAAAAAATGCAGCCTCCAAAAGAAACCATTTACAAGGTAGAAGAAGGATACAAAGGTG
Source organism: uncultured Flavobacteriaceae bacterium (assembly GCA_965367355.1). Lineage (GTDB taxonomy): Bacteria > Bacteroidota > Bacteroidia > Flavobacteriales > Flavobacteriaceae > Site-B1. Next base: position 2,489 of record CBDUIO010000215.1, on the reverse strand, counting down.
CCCATTACGATCATCATGGTTATTGGCTAGAAGCCATTAGAACAGGAGGAAAAGTAGATCAAGATCCGGTTTTTGGATTTAGAGCTGCGGCTCCAGCCTTACTTTGCAATGATAGTTATTATCAAAATAAATTCATAAGCTGGGATCCTGTTAATATGAAGTTGAAATAAACAAATTATTAAAAAATGCAATCATGAAATTAATTATCAAAATAATTGGCATTTTTATTCTTCTTTTAGGTTTCTCATTTCTAATAAAACCTGATTATGTTTTTGGCTGGATAGAAGATAATGCCAACAACCAATCGCTTTACATCATGGCTATAGTAATCAGGCTGATCTTAGGATTTTTATTTATCATTTCTGCCAAAGCATCAAAATATTCTATTTTCCTTAAAATTCTGGGTTACATCGCTATACTGGCGGCTATAGTTTTGATTTTTATTGGTCAAAACGGCTTCCGGGATCTGATATCCTCGGTATTTTCTCATATCAAATCCTATACGGCTGTAATTGGAATTGTTGCACTGGCATTTGGTGCGTTTCTCATGTATGCAGTTACAGGCAACAATGAATTACAGGACTAAATTTAATTTAAAAGGTTCAATTATCTGATTAAGATTTAACAGATCTTTTACACAGTGAATTGAGATAAATTTGTACTTTATAGCTATGAAACGCAACGCCTATTTAGCATCATTACTATTAGCATTATTTCTGTTTTGGAGTTGTGGCAGTTCTAAAAATGACATGACTGACAACACGAAAGAAATTCAGTTAATGCAGTTAAAAGAGCTTGTCTCTTCAGGGTCCTTTAAATTTAAAGCAGAATCTGCACATCCTATGCAAACCTATGACGTCATGCGAATTACTAATGCATTATTGAGAAATACAGGGAATACCTCCGGCCGTATTTCATTGATGGGTAGTGGAGATCATATAACCTTTAAAAATGATACGGTATATGCCGAATTAGCTTATTTTGGAGAAAGGCGTATGGCCTTTTCTACAGATCCGAAAGATAACGGGATTCGTTTTGAAGGCAAGCCCGAAAATTATGTTGTTAAAGAAAATACTAAAAAGAAAATTCTGAACATAGAATTTGAGGTCAAATCAAATACAGAGCAATACGATGTCATTATACGTGTATATCCAAGTAAACGTGCAACTGTCTATATAAGTAGTCTATACCGCACTTCCATAAGGTATGATGGTGAAATTATTAGACTTGAGGAATCAGACAAGATTACAAACCAATTGTCGCAATAGCTTAGTCTAAGGCATACATCAGGTTTTTTTTTGACTATTTTGAATATCAATCAAATCAGAATATCAGTTTTACAATTCTTAATGGAATTTATGTATATTTAAGTAATATAAACAAACCAACAAATCAAATCAAAATGAATACAAAACAAGTAAAGGCATTTGGCACAAAAGCTCCAGATGCCGATTTAGGCCAATTGACAATCGATAGGAGAGAGGCTAAGGCTAAAGATGTAGAAATTGACATTCTATTTTGTGGCGTCTGCCATTCCGATCTGCATTTTGCACGCAACGATTGGGGAATGACACAATATCCTGTTGTTCCCGGACATGAAATTGTGGGCAAAGTGACTAAAGTAGGAGGTGGCGTAAAAAATTTCAAAGTGGGTGATCTGGTTGCTGTAGGATGCCTTGTAGATTCCTGCAGATCATGCAGTAATTGCAAAAACGATTTAGAGCAGTATTGTCCGGAATGGGTTGGAACCTATGGAGGATTCGATAAACATTTAAATACCAATACGCATGGCGGATATTCAGAAAGCATCGTTGTAGATGAAGATTTTGTGCTACGTGTTCCTGAAAATCTCGATCTGGCAGGTGTTGCTCCGGTGTTATGCGCAGGTATTACAACCTGGTCTCCTTTGAGACACTGGAATGTTAAGAAAGGAAGCAAAGTTGCGGTGGTAGGTCTTGGCGGACTCGGGCATATGGCAATAAAACTGGCCAAAGCTTTAGGCGCTCATGTAGCATTATTTTCAAGATCATTCAGTAAAATAGCAGATGCCAAAGCCTTGGGTACAGATGAAGTCATTATTTCAACAGATGAAGCTCAGATGCAAAAAGCAATGGGACGCTTTGATCTTATTATAGATACCGTTCCATATGCACACGATTTGAATCCCTATGTTGGGACTTTGAATACCAACGGAACACTGGTTGTTGTAGGATATTTAGGACCGTTGGATCCTATGTTAGTCACTGTGCCAATGATCATGGGTCGTAAATCGGTTGCCGGGTCTTTAATTGGAGGTATAGCTGAAACTCAGGAACTATTGGATTTCTGCGGAAAACATAATATTACTTCAGACGTGGAGATCATAAAAATGCAGGAAATAAACAAAGCTTACGAACGTATGCTGAAGAGTGATGTGCATTACCGATTTGTCATCGATATGAAATCCCTTAAAAGTTAGGCTTAAAAAGTTCATAAAGTATGAAAATCCG
>CBDUIO010000214.1:0-4213 GCA_965367355.1 uncultured Flavobacteriaceae bacterium | reverse complement strand
ACATATATCCGGGTGCAGTTGTAGCACACGCATCTGTTTGAACTCCACTTGGGCATCCACCAGTAGCACCTGCCTGATTAGGCGTATCTGAAACAAGGTCAGATCCGCTGCAAGCTCCACCGTCATCACCCCAAATATGATATAAATTGAAGAAATGACCCATTTCATGAGTAACTGTTCTTCCTTTATCGTAAGGAGCATCTAGATAGAAAGATCCATCATCATAATCAGAACTACCGAAATATTGCGGACTCATTACAATACCATCTGTATCAGCAGGTCCTCCCGGGAATTGGGCATACCCTAAAATTCCTCCACCAATATTTCCTACCCAGAAATTAAAATATCTTGTTGTATCCCAGGCATCTTTACCACCTGAAGCGGTAAACTTAATGCTATTATCTGTTCCATGTGCTGAAACTGTAGACTCCGTTCTGGTAATTCCTGTAGTTGGATTTCCATCCGGATCAACCTGAGCCAGATAGAATTCAATTTCCATATCCGCTGCCTGAGGCCATGTTGCGTCTGCATCATCATTTAATCTTCTAAAATCCTTATAGATTACATCTATTTGTGACATAATTTGAGCTTCACTAATGTTTTCTACAGGATTTGCTGTATTCCAAACGACATGCACAACAACAGGCACATACAATATTTCTGCATTTACAGAATAATTCTGTGCATTTTGAATGTAATTTTGCGTAAAAGCTTCAATCTCGGCCATACGCTGTTCTAGACCGGGATCGTTTTGCAATTGCATTTCAAGGACTTCCATAGTTGCACAATTTCTTTGCGCGAAAATTGAAGTGGAAACCAAGAAAAATGAAACTAATACTAAGTAAAGTCTTTTTCTCATTGTTTTGTTTTTAAATGAACCTTTAGGAAAGCATTTAGATAAAGGTTTTACTAATTAGCGCATTACAGAAACACTATATTTTTGTAAAAACCAATGACTATCTAATTTGTTATTTCAAAATAAGAGCGAATAAAAAGGCCCATTAGGAAAGGCCTTAAAAAAAATTGCAGTTGAAAAGACAAAGAGTAAGCTTACCTTCATAGGCTGTTTAGTTTATTTGTTTTTTTGATTACTTCTCAAATTTAGAAAAAAAATAGTATTATGAAAGGTATTTAAAAAAATAATTAATACAATATTTACAAAAAAGGAAGTGCTAAGACTTCCTTTTTTGTATGGAATCTATTACTCAATCAATTACAACTTTTTTAGTTGATCTTTTATTCCCATCAGTAACATTAACCAAATACATTCCTGATTGAATATTGCCTAAATTAATGGTTTCTTCAAAACTTGATGATGTACCAAAAGATTTATTGTAGATCGATCTACCTCTTAGATCCAATACAATTACTTCAATCGTGTTATTCGAAACTGAGTTTAACTTGATTCTGAATTCTCCATTGTTGGGATTTGGATAAATCGTAAACAGATTTTCTACCTCAACAAAATCATTTAGTGCCAGAACCGGTTCAGTACCGCCTACACAAAGTGTTAAAGTGACTGAATTCCACGTTGCCGTATTTCCATCTCCGACATTAATATCTGTTATAAAAAATATCCAATCTCCTGCGGAATCTTGACCATCTGCAAATGACAAGGGATCCAGTGGTAATACGTTATCTCCGTTATTTGTACTTGTACAATCAACAGCACTACCTTCATCATCAAAGGTTAAATCCGTGTTAGCAAATGTGCTGCATATTCCTGACGCCAACCTGTTAACACCAGCAGTTTCCCAAGGACCTCTTACTCCATAATATAGATCACCATTATCAATATGAGTGATATTTACATTAACATCTAAATCAGTCAAGATTTCAGAGTCTGGAATAGTCAATATATATCCGGCATAAGATCCCGAATCTTCCGGCACAGAAATTCCAGCATTGAATACATAATCCGTGCAAGTTTCTGTCGATTGATATGAATAATTTCCTATGGCAAAGTCGGCTGAATTTATTGCAAAAAACTGATTGGCTGTAGGCTCGATTTTTATTCTGCAATATGGAGCTTGAACATTTGGAACAGTTATTATTTCTGTTCCATCATTTGGTGTATTTGCCGCCAATGTTTCTGTGAAGGTTAAACCTCCATCTAAAGACAACAAAATATTAACGTTTGTTGCTCCAGATAATAAGTCTGTATTATTATAATCCCAAGTAATAGTTTCTGTTGTGAGTTGCGTCCAAACAATTGAATTAGGGGTGTTCTGTGACGTTACTGCAAACGGACCATAAGTTGCATCCCAGTTAACTATCATGTCATCATAATCATTAGCCGCCCCACCTGGTTTATTATCCCTTACTGTTAACCTGAAATTTGCCGACCTAGTAACTGTTGGCACCTTTTCCCAGGTGTTGCCATTTACACCATTATCCAATAAACTTTGTAGTTCTGGAAATGTTCTAGATGAGTCTGTTGTAGGGTTATACGACCTAAATAATGGCAAATTACTATTAGCTGATGTTTCATCTGGGAAACCTCCTCCGGTTCCGTTATTCTCATCAAATTGTTCCCAGCAATACGTTAATACATCTCCCCCATCACCGTCCGTTGCAGACCCTGTCAAATTAAAAGGTGTTCCCACCGGCAAGGTCAAATCTGCACCTGCGTTTGCAACAGGTACATTATTTACAATTGAAGTTTCAACATCGCATGATCTGGTTGACACATGGTCTGTAATTTGTTGTATAGAAATAGCATGAAAATATGGATCTGAATTTTGCTGCAAATCTGTAGCTCCTGTTATTCCAGCATAACCCATTATTGTTGACCCACTTCCCGGTTCCATTTGAGCGATGCCCGTGCCTTCCGAAGTATGTGAGAATGTGTGGTTACCTCCAAACTGATGTCCAATTTCATGGGCAACATAATCCACATCAAATGCGGGTCCTACAGGAGTAGGCAGTGAAGTATATCCTGAACCTTTATGATCGAATGTTGCAACCTCGCCATTAACACAAACACAACCAATACATCCCGCATTACCTCCGTTACCTATACCACCCATGAGATGACCAACATCATAATCATTGTCATTTAAGGTAGCATCTAAATTTGACGCCAATTCTGTGCTATAGTTTGAAGTATCAGCACTATCATAAGGATCTGTTGTACCATCTAGGTAAACAATTGCATCATTCCCCGCAATTAATTCCAAAGTAACATTAAAATCATTTTCAAAAATGGCATTAACGACTGTAACCGTTGTATTTATTGCCGCATTTACACTAGGCAATGTTCCTCCGTGATATAAAGAATATTCACCGGTTACAGACATAGCTAGGTCAAACGTATGCAAAGTTGCATCTGCAGATCGTATTTCATTTGTTTGATCTATTTCATTACTATTCAAGGTATTGACAGCATCTATAGTTAAACATTCAAAGCTACTTTTACTAGCTTGATCAGATTTATTATATACTCTTACCTTGTTCAGGTTTTCTTTATCAGCTTCAAATACAATCCCGTTTTTATCATTGAGAATGATTCCGTTAAATCCGTTATGAGGAGAAAAACTAAATCTAAGGTATGCCGAATTGCTTATGCCATATCCTGCATAGGATCTAATTTCAGGATATCTGGCCTGTAAATCCGGATGCATAACTGATGCTTCAAAAATTTTAAATTTCATCATCTGTCCATCCAGAGAAGGAATTTCAATTATTAAACTGGAATTCAACTCGCCCCTTTTTGGTGCACTTGCCAAAGTATATCTGAGTCCTTGAGAATCAAAAATATAGGTATCAAATTTTTTAGGTAATTTATGAGAATCTAGATTTAGTTTACTTACTTCTCCAGGTGTATTAACTTTTGAAAAATAGCTTTTCTGACCGAAAACAGAAAAACCAATAAAAATTAGTACAAATGAAAAAACATAATGTAGTTTTGTTTTCATAATATTATTTTTGTTTGTTGGTGGATTACAAATTATTTTTTTTTTAGGTTAAATCATAAAAAAAAATAACGTTTAACATCTAAAATCTAATAAAATTAAGGAAAATCTTACAAATAAAGCGTCCATAGTAACTATTGGAACCTTCGACGGTGTTCATGTTGGTCATCAGGAAATATTAAAACGTCTGATTTCTATAGCCGAAATTGAAGGTCTGGAATCTGTAGTTCTAACGTTCTTTCCGCATCCAAGGATGGTTCTTCAAAAAGATTCAAATATTAAACTGCTCAATACTATTG
>CBDUIO010000213.1:0-4236 GCA_965367355.1 uncultured Flavobacteriaceae bacterium | reverse complement strand
GAGTAGAAGATAATATGAAAAAATTGCTCAATGCTAATCGCATCATAATTGTTGCGTGTGGAACTTCCTGGCATGCAGGATTAGTAGCTGAATATATTTTTGAAGATTTAGCCAGAATTCCGGTAGAAGTAGAATACGCCTCAGAATTCAGATACAGAAATCCCGTCATAAATGAAAATGATGTGATCATAGCAATTTCTCAGTCCGGTGAAACAGCCGATACTTTGGCGGCAATAAAATTGGCCAAATCTAAAGGAGCTTTTGTTTTTGGAGTATGTAATGTAGTAGGTTCCTCAATTGCCAGAGAGGCAGATGCTGGAGCATACACGCATGCAGGACCGGAAATTGGTGTGGCATCTACAAAAGCATTTACCACACAAATTACTGTATTGTATTTAATAGCCTTAAGAATGGCCAGAGCAAAAGGGACTCTTTCAAGCTCTGAATACAGACATCATTTACTGGAATTGGAAATGATTCCGGAAAAAGTAAGTAAAGCTTTGGAATCTGACAGCCATATAAAGGAGGTTGCAGAGATTTATAAAGATGTCAATAACTTCTTATATCTGGGGAGAGGTTATAATTTCCCTGTAGCTCTTGAAGGAGCACTTAAACTTAAAGAGATTTCTTATATCCATGCTGAAGGCTATCCTGCAGCGGAAATGAAACATGGACCAATTGCTTTAATAGATGATCAAATGCCGGTTGTGGTTATTGCAACTAATAATGGGCATTATGATAAAATAGTAAGCAACATACAGGAAATAAAGTCCAGAAACGGCCGAATCATAGGTATTGTTACAAAAGGGGATAAAATAGTAAGAGACCTGGCGGATTACGTTATTGAGGTTCCTGAAACACTGGAATCACTCACACCTTTATTAACTACTATACCATTACAACTACTTTCGTACCATATAGCTGTCATGTTAGGAAGAAATGTCGATCAACCTCGTAACCTGGCAAAATCTGTTACCGTAGAGTAATTTTTACTTGTTATACTTAATTATTGCAGTTGTGTAAATAACATAACTGGGATTGCATCCTAAAGTCTTCATTACTGATTGGCACTCAATGAATAGCGAGTATATTTCAAATTAAAATCAAAATTATCACTCATAATAGGGCATATTTTGATATTTCTGGCCCTCATTTTAAATTTATTATACTTTATTTCCTAAATTACACAAAATTTATTTCGAAATTACAGCCAAATTTTAAATTCGATTAGATTCGCAACCAGCCAACATATGTGAAAATAATTAAAATATTTAATAGGATTTTTTCTATTATCGCAATTTTATTATTGATTTATTTGAGATTTAATAAAAAAAAATATATTTGCACATTAATTAACTAAAACTATACAATGAGAAAATCCCTTTCAATTTTGTTGATGCTGTTTTGCGGCATAGCATACTCTCAAACAACAATTTCAGGATCAGTAACAGACGATAGCGGTCAACCCCTTCCGGGAGCTACTGTTATTATTTTAGGTACTACAACCGGAGCTGTGACTGATTTCGACGGAAATTTTACTTTAAATGTAAATCAAGAGCCTCCTTTTAGTGCTCAGGCTAGTAGTGTGGGTTTTGAAGCCCTTTCAATAGAAGTAACAAAAAATAATCAGGTTCTTAACTTCGTACTTAGAGAAGGGAATATACTTGATGAAGTTGTTATCTCTGCTTCAAGAACACCGGAACGTATCTTTGAATCACCGGTAACTGTAGAACGTATTGGAATTAAAGAAATAAAAAATACAGCGTCTGTAGACTTTTATGATGGCTTGGAAAACCTTAAAGGAGTAGACGTAAATACCAACAGCTTAACTTTTAAGTCGGTTAACACAAGAGGTTTTGCCACGTTTGCAAACAACCGATTCATGCAATTGGTTGATGGTATGGATAACTCTACACCAGCTCTTAACTTCCCGATCGGGAATTTAGTTGGAATGATCGAGACCGATGTAAAAAGTGTAGAACTTCTTCCCGGAGCATCTTCTGCACTGTATGGTGCAAATGCCTTTAACGGAATCCTGTTTATGACCAGTAAAAACCCATTTGATGATGCAGGAATTAGTGTTTCAATTAAACGAGGAATCACTTCACAGGAAGCAGCAGGCGATAATCCTTATACAGATTTCGGTATCAGAATGGCACATAAATTCTCCGAAAAGTTTGCGGCAAAAGTAAATTTCGGGTACTTGCAAGGAACAGATTGGGCTGCCAACAGTAAAGTAGATAAAAATATGGAAGGCGGAACAAGAGAAACTAATACAAACTATAACGGTGTCAACGTTTATGGTGATTTAGTTGCGCAAAATATCAGAGCTTTATCTGGCTTGGGTATTGTTCCAAATGTCTCTGTTAGTAGGACAGGATATGATGAAAGTGACTTGACCGACTATAATGCAGAAAGTGTAAAAGCAGACTGGGGTTTGTATTACCGACCTTTTGAAGATGACTTCGAAATATCTTATGTTGGTAAAGCTGGTACAGGTACAACCATTTACCAGGGAAGCAACAGATATTATATTGATGGCTTTACGCAACAACAACATAAAATTGAAGTAAAAAACAGTAATTTCTTTTTAAGAGGATATGTTGTTAGTGATAAAGCTGGTGATTCTTACGATATGGTGGCTACAGCTATTCAAATAAATCGCGCATGGAAAAAGGATGAGCAATGGTTTCCAGAGTATATTGGTACCTATGTAGGTGCTGCTTTAGGAGGGGCAACAGATGCACAAGCTCACGCTGCAGCAAGAGCCGTGGCAGAAAATGGCCGTTTTGAGCCTGGTTCACCTGAGTTTATTGCTGCCTTTAACGCAAGTATTAATGACCCGAACATAATAACAGGGTCACAATTCAAAGATGCTTCAAAATACTATCATGCAGACGGGAATTATAATTTCAGTCATTTAACAGATATTGCTGATATTCAAGTTGGAGGGTCATTCAGACAATATAGCTTGAATTCTTTTGGAACAATTTATACTGATAAAGATGGTCCAATCGATTATTCAGAATATGGAATTTATACTCAAATTCAAAAAGAATTGGAATTAAGCGATGCCTTAGAATTAAAACTGACTGGATCCATCAGATACGACAAATCTGAATTTTTTGATGGTTTTCTCTCTCCAAGAATATCTGCCGGTTTAACAGTTAATAGAGATCATAATATCAGGGCTTCAGTTCAAACAGGTTTCAGAAATCCAACAACACAAGATCTGTTTATAGGTCTAGATACAGGAGCATATATTTTAGTAGGTTCAGCACCGGATAATTTAAATCGGTATACGAAACCTCATCAAATAAGTGAAGTGGCGCAACAGGATTTAGGACAACCTGCAACCATAACTCAATCAGGTGGCGTTGCATATACAAATTCCTATACTCTAAGTTCAGCATTCGCTCTGGCAGCAACTGGAGATCCATCGGTATTAGAAGTGGCTAACCCGGATGTAATAAAACCAGAACAGGTTAGCTCTGCCGAAGTTGGTTATAGAGGAAAATTCAATAAATTGACAGTAGATTTTAGTGCTTATTACAATAAGTATAAAGATTTCATTTCTCAGGGACGAGTAGTGGCTCCATTTTATGGTACTGTTGGTGACGGTAGTTTATCTGTTGCAGCTATTGCTAATCAGGATTACGAAATTTATGGTACTTACACAAATGCAGAGGCCGATGTTAATTCATATGGTGCTTCTATTGGTCTTAGTGCTAAGGTCCTTGGTAATTTTGATCTTGGGGGAAGCTATACGTATGCAAAACTAGATTTCGATAAGGATAAATATCCGAGTTTTGTAACTAACTTTAATACACCTGAGCATAAATTTAAAGCATCCTTTGGAAATGATAATCTATTTGACAATTTTGGCTTTAATGTGTCCTATAGATTTAGTGATGATTACTACTGGGAGGCTACTTTTGGCGATGGCCTAGTGCCGGAATATCATGTACTTGATGCTCAAATAAACTATATAGTGCCAAGCTTGAAATCAACTTTTAAAGTAGGAGGAACCAATCTTACAGGTAAAGAATATTATACGGCTTACGGTACAGGATTTATAGGATCTATGTATTACATATCATGGACAATTAACAACTTATAATAATTATGAAAAAGAATATTATGTATACAAAATATATTTGGCTGTTATTTATCCTATTAGGATTGACAGCATGTAACGACGTTGAAGATATTTTAGAAGAAAATAACGCAGAGATT
>CBDUIO010000212.1:0-4240 GCA_965367355.1 uncultured Flavobacteriaceae bacterium | reverse complement strand
GGAATAGGTGGCTTGGAGACATTTCAGAATGAAGTTTTAAACTTTGCAGCTGGAGATGGTACTCCAAGGTTCAATCCGTTTTTTATTCCTAAAATGATAGCAGATATTGCGCCTGGAAACATATCGATTAGATATGGTTTTATGGGACCAAATTATACAACTGTTTCTGCATGTGCGTCTTCAGCCAATGCAATGATAGATGCTCTTAATTACATTCGTTTGGGTCGGTGCGATATCATTGTTACAGGAGGTAGTGAAGCCGCCGTTACTATTGCCGGAATGGGCGGATTCAACGCTATGCATGCCTTGTCAACCAGAAATGAAAGTCCTGAAACAGCTTCCAGACCATTTGATGCAACCAGAGATGGTTTTGTCTTGGGAGAGGGAGCAGGAACGATTATTTTGGAGGAATATGAGCATGCTAAAGCCAGAGGAGCAAAAATATATGCAGAATTAGTTGGTGGTGGTTTATCATCAGACGCATATCATATGACAGCACCTCACCCTGATGGGATAGGTGTTGTGGCCGTTATGAAAAACTGCCTTGAAGATGCTGGTTTAAAACCAGAAGATGTAGATGCCATCAATACACATGGCACAGCAACTCCCTTAGGAGATGTGGCTGAATTAAAAGCTATTTCGGAGGTTTTTGGAACTCATGCAAAGGATATCAATATTAACTCAACCAAGTCTATGACCGGACATTTATTGGGTGCAGCGGGTGCAGTTGAAGCAATTGCATCTATACTATCCATGGAATATGGAATAGTTCCACCAACTATAAATCATTCAACGATAGATGAGAATATTGATCCAGAACTGAATTTAACATTAAACAAGGCACAAAAAAGAGACGTAAAAGTTGTCATGAGTAATACATTTGGTTTTGGTGGTCACAATGCCTGCGTATTATTTAAAAAAATAGTCTAAATATTGAATGAATTTCATTCGTAACATATTAAAATCCCGTCCCCGTCAGGACGGGATTTTTTTTAGTAGTTTAAGTAAAACCTTAGGTTTTAAACCTACTAATATTCAGTATTATCACAAGGCATTTACGCATCGTTCCATGAATATAAGGGATAAACATGGTAATGCCATTAACTATGAAAGACTGGAATTTCTGGGTGATGCTATGCTGGGTGCTGTAGTTGCACTACATTTATTTAAGGAAGTACCTAAAGGAAACGAAGGGTATCTAACTAAAATGCGCTCTAAAATTGTTAGTAGAGAGCATCTTAATGAACTGGGAAAGGAATTGAACTTAATTGATTTAATTGAGAGTAAAATTCCTAAAAACAGCTTCGGCGATAATGTTCACGGTAATTTATTTGAAGCACTAATTGGAGCCATATTCTTAGACAAAGGATACGCACAGTGTGAAAAGTTTATTTTTAAAACGGTTATAATTCCTCATGTAGATATAGAGCTATTGGAAGGAAAAGTAATTAGTTATAAAAGCCTGTTAATTGAATGGTGCCAAAAGGAGAAAAAAACATTTTATTATGATGTTTATGAAGATTCCGGAAATGATAACCAAAAACATTTCTCGGTAAAATTGTCAATAAATGATAAGGTTGTTGCAAAGGCGAGAGCAACCTCTAAGAAAAAAGCAGAAGAAAAGGCCTCACAAAGAGCCTATTTTGTTTTTCAGAAAAGAATTGATAAGAACCTTTAGCTTGATTGTCAATTTTAGGATATTATCATACTACTTCAAACGTTTTCGTTTCAAAGAATAGAAATTTCATTAAATAGGTATCTGTTTAATATGCTATATTTACAAGAATTTTTTATGCAATGACTAAACATAAAATATTAATCGGTGACTTTGAAGATTGCGATTCTTTTAAATTGATCGCCATTCATTCTGCGTTAGAAGATTATCGAATAGCATTTTTGTTGAATCAGACCTTAAATTTGAAATTAAAAAGAACCAAAGAAGATCTTGATTTAGGAAAAGCAAAATATTCCATGTTTGAATGGGAGGACAATAACCAACTTATAACATGGACTTTAGTGTCAAATATTTGTAAAATTCAAGAAGGAATAGAGGATAATACCAAAACTTTATTTAGTAACGAAGGAAGTATCATCAAAACATACAATTTGATTCCTGAACATAAGTCATCAAATTATTTACTTAAGATAATGCATCAAACAGATTTTTATAAAGAGCAGGAAATAATTGATAAATTGTTGTCAATACAACAAATCGTTACTGCATATACGGTTGAAACCGAAAGTTTAAAATCAAAAACCAACCTAATATTTAACTAATGGGTACCATTAACAGAAAGAAAACTAAGATAGTTGCTACACTAGGTCCGGCAACCAGTAAAAAGGAAACCCTTCTTGCCATGATGGATGAAGGTGTAAATGTATTTCGGATTAATTTTTCTCATGCCGATTATAACGATGTCAAGGAAAGGATTAAAATGATAAGAGAATTAAACATTGAACATGAGCATAATACCGCAATTCTGGCAGATTTACAAGGTCCTAAACTAAGGGTTGGTGTCATGAAGGATGAAGTAGTTGTAAATGAAGGAGATGAGATTATATTTGCTACAGGTAAAAAATTTGAAGGCACAAAGGAACGTGTTTACATGACCTATGATAGATTTCCTCAAGACGCTAAACCCGGTGAAAGAATTTTGCTGGATGACGGGAAGCTTATTTTTGAAGTAGTTAGTACCGATGATAAAAGTGAAGTTAAGGCTAAGGTTTTACAGGGAGGCCCATTAAAATCCAAAAAGGGGGTTAACCTTCCTAACACAAATATTTCTCAACCGGCACTTACAGAAAAAGATATTGAAGACGCTATTTTTGCAATTGGACTGGAAGTGGATTGGATTGCCCTTTCTTTTGTAAGGCATGCTGAAGATCTGATGGAATTGCAGGAACTCATCAAAAAGCACAGTAAATATAAGATTCCAATTATTGCCAAAATTGAAAAACCCGAAGCAGTTAAGAATATTGATAAAATTGTATCCTATTGCGACGGATTAATGGTTGCCAGAGGAGATCTTGGTGTTGAGGTTCCTGCAGAAGAAGTGCCGTTGATTCAAAAGCAACTGGTGTTAAGAGCTAAGCGTGCAAGAATTCCTGTGATTATTGCAACTCAAATGATGGAGTCTATGATCAACAGTCTGACTCCAACAAGAGCTGAGGTTAATGATGTCGCAAACTCTGTAATGGATGGAGCAGATGCAGTTATGCTATCGGGAGAAACATCTGTTGGTAGTTATCCGGTTCAGGTCATTGAAAGGATGTCAAGCATCATAAAAAAAGTGGAGAATTCGTCATTGATCCATGTTCCGCAAATGCCACCACATATACGTACAAACAGATATATTACAAAGTCAGTATGCTATCATGCGGCTTTAATGGCTAATGAAATCAAAGCAAAAGCCATATCAACCTTAACAAATAGTGGCTATACGGCATTTCAAATTTCGGCATGGAGACCGGATGCACATATTTTAGTATTCTCATCGAACAGAAGGATACTTACCCAACTGAATTTACTTTGGGGTGTGAAAGCCTTTTATTATGATAGGTTTGTAAGTACTGATGAAACCATTGAAGATGTAAACGCACTGGCTTGTAAAAAAGGCTATTTAGAAGTAGGTGATATGCTGGTAAGTTTAGCTGCTATGCCTATTCAGGACAAAGGGATGGTAAATACTTTAAGAATCACTGAAATTACAACCTGTAGTTTTTAAAAGTCAAATTCTAACTGCACACTTACACTTCTCTGTTCGGGTTTTTTTGATGCCTTTTCTGTATTGAGGTTTGATATAGATATACCTAACAACCTAACAGAATTGTTCAACTTTTCCTGATATAATAAATCTTTTGCAGTATCTAATATTATGATCTTATCTCTTATAAAATAGGATAAGGTCTTGCTTCTGGTTTGTAAAGTGAAGTCGCTGTACTTTATTTTAAGAGTGATCGTTTTTCCGGAAACCTTGCTTTTTTGAAGTCGTCTGGACACCTCTTCCGCAATTTGATCTAACTTTTCCAGCATAAATATCTCTGATGACAAATTATTACTAAAAGTCCTTTCGGCAGCTAAAGATTTTCGAATCCTGTTGGGTTTGACCTCGCTTTCATGGATACCTCTGACAACATAATAATAGTATTTTCCAGACTTCCCGAATTGATCTGTTAAAAACTCAAGAGTTTTTTCTTTAAGGTCTTTTCCTGTAAATATGCCCAGTTGATACATTTTTTC
>CBDUIO010000211.1:0-4253 GCA_965367355.1 uncultured Flavobacteriaceae bacterium | reverse complement strand
TCCAAATATTTTCTGATGCTTTTGTAGGCGTTTTACCAACAATAATCTCATACCATTTTAATCCTTCAGATACATTTGATACATTTCCCTTTAGTACATTTTCTACCAACCCTTCCAGATCTTTTTTATCTGTACAAAATACCGCTGCTTCATTACTAGGCATGGATCTGAAATGGACATATTTATAATTTTGACCTATATCCCTAATGCCTTTTTTTAATTGTGGTTGTTCATAATTATAATAGATACAAGGTTTATTATGAATAACAAAATCGAACACTGTAGACGAGCATACATTGGTCACGAATTCACAATGATGACATATATTCACTAGCATGCCAACATCATCTTTGGTTGGCATAACCTGATTCCACATAGTCCCAACAGGTTTCCATAAGGGATCGATAGACACAATAATATCTTTATTGGACTCAAGAACTGCATTATATCTATCTGTCTGATCGACAGGACATTTTCTATAAATAATTCCGAGATTTTCACCTTTTTCATTTAAATTTCTTACAGCATTTGCAAGGTCCTCCAAGTAATATTGATCCAGAGGGGAAGTTGTTTCATCATCACCGGAAAAACAAATATATTTTTTACTCATATCTAAATTATAGTCATTAAAAAAAACGCTTTTTGGCTTTATTAATTCTTTATAATAATGTGGTTCAAACTGAGGTGTACCAGTTACAATGACCTGTTCTGCTTTCACAAAAGGGTAGTACTGTAAAACCTGTTGCTTCATGTGGTCACTCCACACGCAATAATAATCCGTTTCAACTACCTGCATTGCTTTTGGAACATTATCCCAGGAATAAACAAAAGCCACTGTTGGAATTCCAAGATCCTTAGCTGCCAACAATGCACTAATAGATTGAGTAGAGCGCTGAGTTGTACAGAAAATAATATCCGGCTTATGTTCTTGCAATTGCAATTTGCAATAATTGTATTTAGGATTCCTTCTTTCTAAGGAATTGATTTTTTCCCGGATTCTTTCCAATCCTTTTTCTGAAGAATACAATCCAATTAAAATTGAAATAAAAGTACTTTTTAACGCATTTTTTAGTCCTTTATAATTTAAAGGAAATTTATAAGTGGGATACACTTCATCCTTAAACTTATCTCGAGATATATTAAGTTCTATTCGTTTTCTAGCACGAGAATACAAAGGAGTTAAAGGATGGAGATGGTTATTGTCAATTTTTACTTCTTTAAAACCAAGGTTTTCACTTAGTGCGAAAGAAGTATTATTCCAGAAATAAATATCGAAGTTTTGTTTTTCTCCAGTTTCTATAAATTTTGTAAACGCAAAATTTCTAAGTCCAACACCATCAGGTAAAAAAACGAATACTTTTTTTCTCATTCCAACTTACTATCGATTAAACTTTTTGATTTTTAAGTTTATTTCGCTGTTCTTGTTCGATAGGAAGAATATCTTGATTTTTATAATTTAGAGCTTTATAAACTGCATTTAAATCTCGTGAAAGTTTGCGTAATCCCATTGGTTCCAAAGAAGCAGCATGATCCGTTCCTTTCCAAGTTCTATCTATGGTATAATGTCTTTCAATAATATTTGCACCTAATGTATAGGCAGCAATGTCTACAGCTATTCCTAAGTGATGTCCTGAAAATCCAATATGTTTTACCTCATCGCCATATTTATCTATCAATAATTTTATATCTAATAAACAAACATCTTCAAATGGAACAGGATAACCCGATGTGCAATTATAGAGTACAAGATCATTATTTCTATTATTTGATTTAAATAATTTAACAATATCATCTATTTCTTCTTTGGTTGTCATCCCTGTAGAGATATGAATTTCTCCATTATAATTTTTACAAAGCCAGATAAGCATTTCATCATTATTGTTGCAGGCTGAAGGAATTTTAATAAAATTCGGTTTAAGAGACGCTATTTCCTTTGCAGAAGTGAGATCCCAGACCGAAGTAGAATATGTGATGCCAATTTCCTCACAATATTCTTTTAACTCTTGATGCTGATCTAAATCAAACTCCAGATACTCTCTATGTTCACCATAGGTTTCTCCATATGAATTAGCAGGATTTGGATGAGGTTGATTATACTGCTCTTCTGTCAATAACTCTCGGTTATTTCTCTTTTGGAATTTAACTGCATCGACATTACAAAATATTTTAGCAACCTTTATAAGTTCTTTTGCTATTTCAATTTCTCCTTTATGGTTACATCCTATTTCTGCGATAATAAAAGGCTTTTTATATGGTGTCATTTGAGTTAATCTGTTATATTTTAAAAATTCTTTTATTGAAATCTTTTATTATAATTTAAAATGAATTCACATGCAGCCCTTATTGCACCATTACCAGAGTTTTTTGATAAGATCATGTCTGCATGTTGCTTGACAATACCAGTTGCATTATTGGGAGTCATTGACCATCCTACACTGCAAATATTAGCAAGGTCATTTACGTCATCACCCACATATGCAATATTACTCATTGAAATTGATTTATCTTTAATGATATAATTCAATAATGAATACTTGTCCTTTACTCCTAAATACACATCATTAATCTTTAATTTATTCATTCGCTTTGCAACTATTTCTGATTGTTCTGAAGTAACTACCATCACTTGCACATTTTGCTCTCTTAAAATTTCTAATCCCATACCATCTCTCATATCAAACTTTTTCAAGAGTTCACCATCTTTACTGTAATACACAGAACCGTCTGTGAAAACGCCGTCAACATCTAAAAACAAATGTGTTATTTTATCTGTTTTCTTATGACTTTTTTGACGATTAATTAAAAGTTGTTCCACAATTAGCCAATCTGTTTCTGAATCTATTTCATAAAGGGATTCTTCTGCCATTTCTACAATGGCTATAGTCCCGCTTATCCTGTTCTTTGTTTTTTTTAATGAATTTTTTGTTGTTACATACACTGCCCCATTTTCTATTAATAAACCTTCAAAATCCTGTCGACGTGGTCTATTGAAAACGTCATAGTTCATTGGTGTTCCATCTTTTTTCCAGATAAACCGATGGGTGTGTGCAACGGTTAAAGCCGAATCTTTGCCTTCCTGAGATATTTTTTCAATGCAGCTATTAATATCTTCTTTTAAAGTGAAAGGTGATGTTGCTTGTAATAAACAGAATATATCAAAGTCATAATTAATTTTATCACAAAATTCCAAAATTGCTGACTCTGTAGTGGCAGTGTCACTAGCTGTTTCTTTACCTCTAAGAATTGCTTTTACTTTTTTTGTCCAGGAATATTCTCTTGTCACAAAGGCAATTAAATCTTTATCATCTGTATAAATAACGATCTCATCTAAGTCTGATAAAATGGCCTCTCCCAAAACCCATGTAAACAATGGTCTCCCAACCATTTTCCTCTTATTCTTATTTATAATGCCTTTGGAATTTTTTCGTAGAGGGATGAAACCTACTTTTTTCATTGAGTTCGATTTAAGGAAAATTCAAATTTCTGCTAAAATACACTTTTTGCGGATGAAATAACAAAAAAATGGGATAAAAGGTAATTTATCTCATATTATTACTAACTCTTGTATACATAGTTAAAACCCTTTGTTTAATCTTCTCTCTTTCATAATTCGATTTGATTTCCATCTGATTAATTATAAAAGCTTTTTCTATTAATTTAGAGCTAGCCAGTCCCCTTTGAATTAAGCCTTTAATTTCTTCAAAATCTTCACAGTTTTTTATCAGTAATCCATTTTCATTGTTGGTTATTACCTCCTCTGCGACTCCTCCAGGATTAGAATGAATTGGGAATGCTCCCATACTAATAGATTCTAACAATGTGCTTGGCAATCCATCAAGGTTATTGTTATTTATGTAAATTAATGACTCTCCTAACAGTCTCATTATTTCTTCATGTGGAAGTAATTTGCTATTTATATATATGGAAATATTCAGGATATTTTCAATTTTAACTTTGTTACAATATTTTAAAACCCTTTTATCTGCATTAAATACAATTACTTTGTAATTTTTTAATTCTTTACTTAATTCCTCCAGTGCCTTGATCACAGCGATGGCATTTCCAAATTTTCCTTGAATCCCATTCACCAATATGGTACGCCTTTCTGATGCAGGTTTATTTATAAAATTGCGATATTTGTCATTATCAATCCCTCCTCCTCTTGGAAAAGATCCCAGCAATTTGTTTTTAAATTCAAAATTCTTGGCCAAATCAATATCACGTTGGCAATCTGTAATTAAATAATTAAGCCT
>CBDUIO010000210.1:0-4265 GCA_965367355.1 uncultured Flavobacteriaceae bacterium | reverse complement strand
GGATTACCTCTAAGATCTAAAATTATTTTTTCGGCACCATCTGCTTTTAATTCTCTTAAAGCCTCAATGGTTTCTGCCGAAGCTTTACTGTTGAATTTGCTTAAAACAATATAGCCAACCTTGTTTGCTATCATTGAATAATGAGGAACAGCTTTTATCTGCACCTCTTCTCTAGTTATTTTTGTTGTATAACTTTCGCCTTGTCTTAAATATTCAATTTCTGTTGATGAACCAGGAGATCCTTTTATCAAATCGGAAGCGTTTTCTTTAAAATCGGCAACAACTATGTTTCCAATTCTTATAATTTCGTCTCCCGCTTTTAATCCGGCTTTATCAGCCGGATAATCCTTATAGGGCTCAACAATGATCAATTTATCCTTTTTTATTTGCACTCGAGCACCAATACCTGTATAATCTCCGGTGTTGTTAATTCTGGCTTCTTCAACATCCTGCTCGTTAAGGAATGTTGTATATGGATCAAGGTCCGTAAGCATGTTTTTTATAGCCGTGTCCATTAAATCTCCAGGATTGGTTTCATCTACATAATTCATATTCAATTCCTTGAATAATGTTGTAAAGATTTCCAATTGCTTAGCTATTTCAAAAAAGTCACTTTTAAATGCAGTTCCTGTTAAAAACACAGTGAGCGCTAAGACGGGAATCAATATTTTCCTTTTCAATTTACGCGTCTTCATTTTATTTGTTTTTTATTATACCATCTTCTAATTAAGAAGAGCATAAGTATTAGTATTAAGATGAAAGGCCAAATATGCAATATCCCAAGGAAAAAAATAGACATACCATTGAATCCGGATTTTATGGCATTCCACATTTTGGTCCCATAAGAAACAGTAACTCCGGTTTCTGATGTAATTTTGTAAAATTCAATCTGTAATGTACTTAATGAGACTTTATTTTGCAAATATTTTAACCGCCCTTGTTTCGCTTCAATTTCTTCTCTAATATTTGATAATTCTCTTTCAATCTCAAGAATTTCCTTTACAGTTTTAGCTTTTGACAATAATTCCAAATATCTTTTTTCTAAAGTCTGTTTAGCCTTTAAACGAGCCTCGATATCAATAAATTCTTCTGTTACATCTTTTGAAGAAATGCTCTTTGTATCAAAAAACGAGACGTGCTCACTTATGGAGTCAATGGTTTTTTGAAAATTATCAGAGGGAATTCTAATAATGAGATTTCTAGAAATCCTGTTGTAGGATTTGGTAGAATTATCATCTTGAACAAACCCATTATTTTGCTTTACAAATGCGATAATTTTATTGTAAGTTTTATCAAGATCCTGGGTTTCAAATCGCAAAAAAGACTCCTTGATCTGTTTTTGTTCTACGGATTCATCTGAAATCGCAATAGAACCGGATTCTTTGTAAGCTTCCTCGACCGCAACGGTTTCCATATCCCTAGAGACAATATCGGGCTCAAAAGCATCCGAAGAACCTCTGGAACAGGCTAAAGGAATGATATATAGAATAAGGAGTAAATATAATCTCATAAATTTAGAACACTTAGCTAAGTAATTTTATTAAAAAATTTAACAAACAACTTTTGGGTTTTGTCACTAACTAATTTATAATCAGGCAAATCTTTACCAATATATATAATCATTAACGCATAACCCGAAATTTTGTTATCAATTAACATTTTTTTATTATGTCTGTAAGATTCACGAAGCAATCTTTTTATTCGGTTTCTGTCTACAGCTCGCTTAAAATTCTTTTTACTAACCGAAACACCGACTTTATTTGGAAATTCTGTACTAAGATATACCAGCCTTAATGGAAATTCTGTAACAGATTTTCCTTCAGAAAATAATTTTTCTATAAGCTTTTTGCTTTTTAACTTATTGTCTTTAGAATATGAGAAATCCATGAATGACAAGATTACAAAAATAAGAGTAAACAAAAATATCTGAGGATAAAAAGTTGCGTGATAATAATCATATTTTGTAAATTAAAAATCTGTTATCTTAACAAATTGTATCAATTTATAATTGTTGAATTATGGGAATGTTGAAAGTTACCAGACTAACCGAACCCAAAGAAAAGGCAGGATATATCCATCAATTGATCAAGGATATTAAAGCCTTAGATTTAATGATACAAAAAGGGTTAATAGAAAAAGCACCTATTAGAATTGGAGCCGAACAGGAGTTTTGTATTGTCGATGATCAATTTATGCCAAATGGTGTCGCTTTAGAGGTTTTAAAAGAGCTTAACGATGATCATTTCACAACAGAGATAGGTAATTATAATCTGGAAATTAATTTAGACCCTGTAGAGCTTAAAGGAAATTGCTTTTCATCAATACATAATTCCTTAAACGAATTATTGAACAAGGCTAAACAAGTCACCAAAAAAAAGAAGTCTAAAATAGTATTGACCGGAATATTACCTACTCTGACCCTAAACCATATGAAAATTGACAACATGACTCCAATACAACGGTATTATGTGTTGAATGAAGCAATGGTAGAGTCCAGAAAACAAGAGTTTGATATAAAGATAAAAGGGGTTGATGAACTGAATTTTTTACACGATTCAGTGATGCTGGAAGGCTGCAATACAAGTTTTCAAATGCACCTTCAAATAAACCCCGATGAGTTTATAGAAATGTATAATTGGGCCCAGGCAATTTCGGGACCAATTTTAGCCGCCTGTACCAATTCTCCGGTTTTATTCGGGAAAGAATTATGGAGCGAAACAAGAATATCACTATTTACACAAAGTGTTGATACTCGCGCCAATTCATTTTTACTCAACGAAAAACAGGCAAGAGTTAGTTTTGGCAGTAAATGGGAGGAGGGTTCTGTTTCAAATATTTTTAAGAAAAATGTATCGAGATTCAGGAGTTTGGTCACTTCAGAATATATTAAAGACAGTGTGGAAATGCTGGAGAACGGTGAAATCCCTAAGCTCATGGCATTAAACCTTCATAATGGTACAGTTTACAGATGGAATAGGGTATGCTATGGTGTTGGAGAAGGAAAACCACATTTAAGGATTGAAAACAGATATATTCCTTCAGGACCATCAGTTGTTGATGAGATAGCCAATATGGTTTTTTGGGTTGGCGTGATGGTTGGAAAGTCGAAAAAATACAAGAACATCCATAAAATGATGGATTTTAGAGATGTTAAATCCAATTTTTTTAATGCCGCCAGATATGGAATGACAACTCAGTTTTACTGGGATGGTGAGCTCATTTCCAGTCATAATTTAATTTTAAACGAGCTATTACCCATGGCCTTTGCGGGATTATTAAAAGCCGGAGTGTCTGAATTAGAAGCTCAACATTATTTGGGAATAATTGAAAACAGGGTAAAATCCAATAATGGATCTCAATGGATGATTAAAAGCTATAGAAATCTTTTAAAATCCAATAAACCTTTCGAGGCATCTCAAATTTTAACCGCGAATATTTATAAAAAGCAGATAAAAGACGAACCTGTATCCAGCTGGAGCACTACGCATCAAAACAACCAAGTATTAACTGACGATCAAAAGACAGTAAGGCACAAAATGAGCAAAGATACTTTTACTGTTGATGTTAAGGATAGTCTGGAGCTGGTGATAAACATTATGCAATGGAGAAACATTCATCACGTTCCGGTCATTAATAAAAACAAAAAACTAATTGGCTTACTTACCTGGAGAGATATTAAAGGGTTTTTAAATGATAAGGAAATGATAACAACCTCGGTAAAAAGCATGATGATAAAAGACGTCATTACTATTTCTGAGGATAAAAGTTTAAATGAAGCAAAAGAAATTATGAAAAGAAACAATATTCACGGAATACCCGTTGTTAAAAAGGGCAAACTGGTTGGGATAATTACCTCAAATGATATTTAATTTTATGACAGAAGTTCATAGTAAAGCACTGGACAGACCAACAAAAGTAGATAGGATAATTAAGAAACTTGAAGGAGGCAAAAAAGGGATAACAGTCGTTATTTTTGCGGGTATTCACGGCAATGAAAACTCAGGGATTTTTGCTTTGCAAGAGGTGTTAAAAAACATAGAGAACTGTGAAATTAACGGGACTATTTATGGAATTTCAGGGAATCTGAAGGCTCTTGAACAAAACAAACGATTTATTGATGAAGACTTAAACCGAATTTGGACCTTTGAAAACCTTGGCAAATTATTCAGAAAGAATGAACTTAATATAGAAGAAAAGGAACAATCTGAACTTTTTGAGTTGCTTAAGGAAATATTATCCACAAATACAGGGCCTTTTTATTTCAT
>CBDUIO010000209.1:0-4273 GCA_965367355.1 uncultured Flavobacteriaceae bacterium | reverse complement strand
ATCATTTGGTGTTTCATACCTTTTCGCATACACCACAAACTGATGTATTTCCAGGATCTAGTTTTGGCGGTAATATTGGGTTTCCTTTAGTGCGTCAACAAACCTGGTGGCCTTATATGAAAGATTGGACCGATTATCTTGCAAGAAATCAAATGGTTTTGCAACAAGGTGAATATGTTGCAGATGTGCTTTGGTACTATGGTGACCAATTTGAACGACCACCATTTGATTTAGATTATTTTCCAAAAGGCTATCGATTTGATTATCTCAATGCTGAAATTCTACAAAATAATTTAAGCGTAATTAATAACAAAATACATGTTGAAGACGGAGGAGATTACAAAATCATAATGTTGCGAGATTCAAAAGACATGCTGTTATCTACGGCTAAGAAATTAAAAGAACTGGTTTTGGAAGGAGCTGTAATCCTTGGAGATAAACCTCAAGATTCACCAAGTTTAATGGATGATGAGAATGATTTAAAAGAATTATCCTTAATAGCCGATGAGTTATGGGGAAATACAATTGAAGGCGTCAAACAAGTAGGGAAAGGAAAAGTGTATTGGGGAAAATCACTTGATGCCGTTTTAAAAGCTGAAGGTGTTGCCCAAGACGTCATTGTTCCAGATGATTTAAATATAAAATGGATTCACCGTGAAACAGCTGACGCACATATTTATTTTGTAGCGTCAAATCATGATAAACCAGTGGATGCTACTTTAAGTTTTAAGGTAAAAGATATGTATCCGCAAATATGGAATGCATTTAATGGCGAAAAACAAGAGGCAAAAGTTTGGAGTAAATCAAATGATAGAACCAATGTAGTATTATCTTTTGCACCAAGTGGAAGTGCTGTAGTCATATTTTCAAAAGAAAACAAGAAACCTTTTGCTGATAAAGTTACTTTTAATGATGCGGTTATTTTAAATGCCGAAACAGGATGGTACAAAATTCATGATTCAGGAGATTTTCCGAGCCTATCTTGGAAAGACGATAGCTTTGTTGCTTCAAAAGCAGGAGTGTATAGTTTTTACCAAAATGAAAATAAAATATTTAAAACCATTTCATTAAATGAGCAATCACTTCAAGCGAATTGGAAATTAATATTTAATGAAGGTTGGGAAACTCCAAAGTCTATAGAAATTCCAGAATTAAAATCGCTAACCGAACTTGAAAACGATGCTGTAAAGCATTACTCTGGAACAACAACATATTCTAATACCTTTAATTTAAAAGCTTTAGAAAAATATACTGAAATTGACTTAGGTGCTGTTTCGAATATTGCAGCGCTTTGGTGTAATAATAAAAAAGTGGGTGTAAAATGGGCACCCCCTTATCTATTTGATTTAACTGAATTTGTAAAAAAGGGTGAAAATCAATTAGAGATAAAAGTTACCAATACATGGCGTAATCAACTCATTTATGATAATCAACGACCAAAAACTAAAAAGAAAACGTGGACAACAAATGCACCACGAAAAAATGAGACTGAACTTGAAGATTCAGGTTTAATAGGTCCAGTAATTTTAAAGCAATTTAAATAATCAAAGTTTGTCATATTAAAAATCTAATGGGCGAATTTATTTTTTGGTATACAATTAAACTATTTTGCGATTTTTTTCTATGTTTATGCTATAGGTAGAATTGGTCAGGATAGTTCAGGATGCAACTTTTTTTAAAATTTAATAATTTTAGAAAAAATTTATACCTTAAGCTATAGCTATGAAAAAAAATACTTTTAAATCCTTATTATTTTTCGGTCTTATGTTATGCTCACTTTGCATAATAGCTCAAGACTCACCACCTTCTGATGGTGTTTTCAGATTGAGAAATGTAGAGACAGGACAATTCTTAACAGATGCTGGGGTAAGTGCTACACCAGTTACAATGACAGATTCAGGTGAGCCGGAAAACACCCATTGGACGTTTGTAGTAAGTGGATCATTTTATAATATAGATAGTGAAACTTTTGGAATACTGCGTGCACCAGGTTCTGGTGGTCCAGGAGGTCCTTATGTTGTATTAAGTACCGGAATAGAGGGGCCGGATAGTGCTTCAGATAAAATATGGACGATTCATTATGATGACTTAAGTGATACCTATAGGTTTGAATCCAACCTTGGCAGATACTTATATCACGAAGCAGACGGAAGTGTAACACATGCATCAGTTCCAGATACGGATGACAGAAGTAATTGGGAACTCATTCTTTTTGAAGAAACTTTTGTTGAGGTAGCTCCAGATGAAGATACCGATCCAGACATTAGTTGTTCATCTGAATTCACAAATCCGGATAGGACAGGGCCAGATTTACCAAACCCTGTTAACGTAGGAGCTATTGATGATAGAACTTGTTACTCAGATTATAGCGAAAGCTCTGTTTATGGAGAAACTTGGGGTGTTTACAACATAACGTATGATTCAAATCATTTAGATACAACTTTGCAACCTAGAATGGAACGTTCCTTACCTAGGTCTGGGGAAACAGGTGTTGGAAGTTATGCAAGATTCACTGGTACTGTAAGAATTCTAGAAGTAGGCGATACAACAGGTACCAGCAATGATGGTAGTTACATTATGCAAGCTAAAGGGAAACACACAGGTGGAGGAGGTTCTCCAGATCCTGCTATTTGTTTGTTCTTGGCGAAACCTGTTTATGGTGCTGATGAAAATGGTAATCAGGTTCAAGCATCCTTTGATCTTTACAGAGAACAAATTAATTATAGAGGTGGTGAAGGGGCAGAAGGTAGAACTATAGTTTATTTAACCAATATTGAGAAAAATGTTCAGACCGATATTGAGCTAGAGGTAGGTTTTAGAGAAGATCCAAATGATCCTAATTTAAAAATACACTATGCTGATGCCGTAATTGGTGGTGTGGCTTTCAATTGGAATATTCCAGAACCAGAAAGAGGTGAAGAATCTGGGATTAGATATGGTGCCTATAGGGTTAAAGGAGGTAGAGCTCAAATTAGATGGGCAAACACCACGTATCAGAAGGCAGAAGTTGTTGATAGCGGTGGTTCAGATCCTGCAGACGACATTTATAGATTGAGAAATGTAGAGACAGGACAATTCTTAACAGATGCAGGGGTAAGTGCTACACCAGTTACAATGTCAGATTCAGGTGAGACGCAAAACACACATTGGACATTTGTAGAAAGTGGATCGTTTTTTAATATCGATAGTGAAACTAATGGAATACTCCGTGCACCGGGTTCTGGTGGTCCAGGAGGTCCTTATGTTGTATTAAGTACCGGAGTAGAGGGACCGGATGGAGCTTCAGATAAAATATGGACGATTCATTATGATGAATTGAGTGATACCTATAGGTTTGAATCCAACCTTGGCAGATACTTGTATCACGAAGCAGACGGAAGTGTAACGCATGCATCAGTTCCAGAGACTGATAATAGAAGTGTATGGAATGCTATACCAACAAGTGAGTCTCTTAGTATAGATGATAACAATCTCTTATCTTCTGCAGTGAAAGTATTTCCTAACCCTGCAAATGATAACTTTACTATAGGATTAGAAAATTTAGTTGATGTTAAAGTTAAAATATTTGATATTTTAGGGAAGACTGTTTTTGAAAGTCAATCTACAAGTAAAAACCTTCAAATAAATAATGATGGCCGATTTAAGGCAGGAGTTTATCTCATTAAAGTTATTGATAATACGAATAAAGTATATCATACGAAACTTTTGGTGAAATAAGAGATGCTTAAACAAATAATAAAAAAGCTAGAAAAACATTTTTTCTAGCTTTTTTTGTTTTTAAAAATACAGGATAAAACAGGATGGTTTTTCATTGGAGTAATACTATTTTTCGAATTGTATTATTGATTCATCTCAAATAAAATAAAAATGAAAAGACGCAACTTTATACAACTATCAACATTTGCAGGAATAGGGCTTTCGCTTCCGATGGCTGGCATTTTAAATTCATGTAAAAACCACCCAGAACATTCCTTAGAATTCAAAAATTTAATATCTGGACTTTTGACAGATTGGTGTGATGGTATGATTAAAGTACAAATAAATAATCCTTCCAATTTAGAAGAACATGGTGCTTTAGGTTGTCCGTCTTGTTCGCATATTCATGGTAGATGTATGGATGCGGTCTATCCATTTTTATATATGGCTGACGTTACAGGTGACAAAAAATATACAGAAGCCGCTAAGTTAGTAATGACTTGGGCAGAAAACAACGTATCTCAAGAAAATGGTGCGTGGACCGTAATTAGGAATCCTAAGTCATGGAAGGGAATTA
>CBDUIO010000208.1:0-4314 GCA_965367355.1 uncultured Flavobacteriaceae bacterium | reverse complement strand
GAATCTATTGCCAACCAGTTTGCCAACAGGCTTACGGCAACCTATAACCTGGAGATGTTTGTGGCAGGAACCGCAAGACAAGCCATGATAACGCATAATGAGTCCAAAGATGATTCGCGCTATGAGATCATGGACCAATTGGTGGATCTTGCCAGAACGACCTATAGAAAATTGCTGGATCATCCTAAATTCATTGATTTTTATGCCAAAGCCACACCTATTGATGTTCTGGAACAAAGTAAAATTGGGTCCAGACCAGCACGCAGAACTGGTCAACGTACCATTAACGATCTGCGATCCATACCCTGGGTATTTAGCTGGAGTCAATCCAGGTTCAACCTTAGCGGATGGTTTGGTGCAGGTACAGCTCTGGGCGAATTTGAAAACAAATATCCGAAGGATTTTGAGCAGTTAAAACAATTATCAACTGAATGGCCTTTCCTTAAGTACAGCCTGATTCAGATTGAATCGAATTTATTGAATTCTGATACCAAGATCATGACTGCTTTTGCAGATCTGCTTGATGATGAAAAAACCAGACAGGAGCTTATGGAATTGATCCTTACCGATTATCAAACCGGACTTCAGGAAATTGAAGCTTTGCTGGGCGCATCAGTAGATGACAGACGAATCTCAAAACTGGAAAACATTAAACTGAGAAACAAAGCTTTGACCGCACTTCATGAGATTCAGCTGGATTATCTGATAAAATGGCGAAGCGTTGTAAATGTTGACAAGAAGCTGAGCGATCAATATCTGCTGCAATTATTACTGCTGGTCAATGCCCTTTCAGGAGGATTGCAAAATACGGGATAACAGAACGAGAATACAATCAAAAAAACTTATTTAATTCAGAATAAAACCATCTTATTATATTACAAATTAATTAGTCATGATACCTACCATTACTTTAGAACCTCTTTGGCACAATGAGAAGGATCACATTGCCATTAAATTCAAGTATGACGAGGCCGTAAAACAATACGTCAAGGCGTTTGGCGATATAAAATGGAGCCAGACCCATAGAACCTTTTACACCACTTATGATGAATCACGCATTCATGAATTGTTTGACTATTTCAGACAGAAGAAATGGTACGTGAACTATGAGGCTTTTAAAAATAAGCCTCAGCCTGAACCGCAGAGAATCAACCCGAACGGACTAAGCACTCAGGATCTTTCAGGACTTACACCTGACCAGAAAAACGACCTGGAAAAATTCAGAAAATGGCTTAGTCAAAAGCGTTTCAGTGAAAACACGGTTAATACCTATACCGAAGTAAGTGGCCTGTTCCTGAGGTATATGAATTTAAAACAAATCAAACAGATCACAGCTCGCGCCATAGAGCAGTTTAACTATGATTTTATTTTCAGCGCACAAAAATCTGTCTCATACCAGAACCAGTGCATAAGCGGCATCAAGCAGTATATGGAATTCAATGGTATTCTGGTTGAAAGTTTACATATAGAACGACCACAGAAAGACAAAAAATTACCCAATGTTTTAAGTAAGGACGAGGTGCGTGCCCTGTTTGAGGCGACCAGGAACTTAAAGCATAAAACCCTGTTTAGCCTGATATATTCGGCAGGACTGCGCATTGGTGAAGCTTTGGCTTTAAAGCACAAGGATCTGGATTTTGATCGTGGACTGATACATATTAAATCGGCTAAAGGGCGGAAAGACCGCTACACCTTGCTGTCAAAGGGTTTTGCGGAGTTGTTGCAAACCTATATTGCCCATTACAACCCAAAGGTTTACCTGTTTGAAGGGCGCAACGGCCAACCTTACACTCAGGTAAGTGCCAGACAGGTTTTGAAAAAGTCCTTGCGGGAAGCAGGCATACAAAAATATGCGACCCTGCATACCTTGCGCCACAGTTTTGCGACTCATTTGCTGGAAAGTGGCACAGACATAAGGTATATACAGGAGTTATTGGGTCATAACAACCCTAAGACCACGATGATCTATACACATGTATCGACCACGAATTTAAGGGATATTAAAAATCCCTTTGATAATTTGTAAGAAAATGATTAATTTAGATTATATGAATGCAATGACGGGGTATATAAATGAAAAAAGCGTGGAAAAACCACTTATATCCCGCCCTTTTGAAACATTACAAAGCGATTTAGCATTCATATAATCAAGTTGCCAGTAATGTTGAGAAACATCGTAATCCAAGATTATTTACTCATTCAAATTAACTGTTAACTCATTTCTATTATTCTAATTCTGGAAATGTAATTAGTTTAGAGAAAACGAAAAAAATGAAAAAACTCTTATTTATATTCTTACTAATATTTATTCATCTAACTGCAAAAGCCGATAGTTGGAAAGACCCAAGTTGGAAAAAAATGATAACTGAATCAGATGCTATTGCGCTTGTTGAATATGTAAGTAATGGCGATTTTAGAGCGCAAGCAAAAATTCTAAAAATCTATAAAGGAAAAGTCAATTCGGATATAATCTGGATTTCAGGTTTTAGTAATCGTTATGGTCCGATTGACAAAATGAAAATTGGAGATAAATTCATTGTTTTTTTAAATAAGAATAAGCCTTCAAAAAGAAATCTTGAATATTGGGAAGAACAAATAAAAGAAGACAAAGAACTTATAACATATGTAAATGCTCTAAAAAACAACAATGCTTACTATGTTTGGACACCAACATCAGGAGACTTAAAAGTTAAGTCAAAAAAAGTACAATATGACTTGATACAAACTACATTTTATGATAATCAAAAATTCTATTCACTTAAAGAATTTGAAGAGTTTTTAAATTCATTTAATAGTAAAAAAAAGAGTTTTCATAATTATCTATTATCCGAACTTTCCGATAATTTATCTAATGATAAAACATCACAAGTTCTGATGATGCTATATCTAACATCATATAAAAAATATGATTCTATTTACGAAGATATTTATAAAACCGATTTAGATAATTCACTTTATGCTTTAGCTAAACTATTGGGTAATATAAAAGGTAATTCCTCAAGAGATTTGTTAGTTAAACTATTGGATAACAAAAATAGCATCGTACAAGGAGAAGCTGTTAGGCAACTATCAAGCGAAGGTTCTGACTTTATCGGTCCAATATTACTATCAAAACTCTCAAAGGCTGGAGAAGATGGTATTTATCCTCAAAACTTAATGGATCCTGTTCAAAATAGTGTTGACGGAGGAAAAATTGAAATTATAAAAACTTTGGGAGAATTAGAATACAAACCAGCAATTCCAAAATTACTGCCATTACTAAACACCGATAATGAATACTTGTTTATGACAACATTCAATGTTCTCAATAAATTAGGAACTAAAGATTATATACCTTACCTAAATAGTCATTTAGAAAAGGGAACAAATGACTTAATTTATGAAATATGTGATTTAATAACTGAAAATGACTTAACAGAATGTATTCCATCATTAATGTCATATATTTCAAATCACGACAAAACTGTTCACCCTAGCAAGGAGTTTACAATTTCTTGGTGTTGTGGACTTTCCAATTTTGACAATCAAGAAGTCAGACAATTTCTCATCTCAGATTTTAAGAAAGTAATGAAAATGAAAAGAGGTGAAAGTATTGACAATAAAAAAGACTGGCTTCAAGAATACATTTCATCATTCAATCAATTAAAAATGATAGAGGTAAAATCACTTGTCTATGATGCAATGTTTGAATATTATGGTTTCAATTCAAAATTCAGGAAAGACAACCTTCTTTTTGATAAGAAACAAAAGGTTGAGAACGAATTTAGAAAACAAATCTCATCAATGGAAAAAGATTCAGATATTAAAAGAATTGAATTTTTGTTACAAATCGACTCAAAAACTGATGCAATTATTGACTATTCGTTGAATGTAATAATAAACTCTAAAAAAGACGAGTGGAAAGAAATTGAACCGACTTTTAATTCTGTTCGAGATAAATTAATTGAACAAGGTTATAACAAAGAGAATATAAGACTTACAACAGGTTATATGGTTCAAAATTTAGGAGGTAGTGAACCTTTAGAATTTAAAGATGGACTAATGACAGAATTTCTAAAGTATATTTCAGCTAATCCCGACAAAGAGGATTTGATTTTTTTACAAAAGCTATCTGAATTTGAATATGCAAAAACGGATTATGAAAAGAGGAAGTTAAAAACAGCAATTGAGAGTTGTAAATCAAACCTAAACTAAAAAACACTACTGGCAACAACGTGTATAAAACATAGCTATTATAGGCTTTACGATAGGTTTTTGCTTATTTACAAAGTACGCCAAATTTTTTATTTGGTTATATTTATAAAAGAAAATTAA
>CBDUIO010000207.1:0-4379 GCA_965367355.1 uncultured Flavobacteriaceae bacterium | reverse complement strand
TTAAAATAGGTAATGCTATAAACATCAATCAAAATTTATTTGCTGTTTTTAACGAGAAACTCAATTTTGCACCCAGACTTGGGATTCCTGTTCATGGTATCATTGGCTATGATCTTTTTAAAGATTTTATTGTCGAGATAAATTATTCCTCAAAATATTTAAGACTACATAATCCCGAAACCTATGAATACAAAGAATGTAAAAATTGCGAAACATTGAATTTGGAGTTTTATAATAGCAAACCATATTTTAACGTAGATATAAAATTAGGGGATAAAAGAATTCCTGTTAAACTATTGATTGATTCTGGAGGAAGTGATGCCTTATGGCTATTTGAAAGTTTGGAAGACGGTATTGTACTCGATAAAATGTATTTTGATGATTTTCTTGGCCATGGATTAAGTGGAAGCGTCTATGGAAAGCGGTCGAAAGTAGATGAGGTGAAGATCAATAACTTTACTTTAAAAGATGTGAATGTTGCATTTCCCGATTCCACATCTATTGAGCATGCTAAAAAATTTGAAGAACGTAACGGCAGCTTCTCTGCAGCATTGCTTAAACGTTTTAATCTGATTATAGATTACACTAACGCGAAAATTACTTTCAAAAAAAACAGGTATTTCAAAGATCCGTTCCATTATAATAAAAGCGGTATTGAACTAGAGCAAAGTGGCATTCGGGTTATCAAGGAAAAAGAGGCCAAGATTAATCTCCAAGGTGACCGTTTATCAAGTGATAACATGGGTTCAGGGCCAACAATACTATTTGATACTAAATACAAACTTTCTGTTAAACCGGCATTCAAAATAGTTGAATTGCGAAAAAACTCCCCTGCCGAAAGAATAGGTTTAAAGATTGGCGACATTTTATTATACATCAATAATAAGGCTACTTACAATTACAATCTACAGGAAATAATTCATTTTTTTTATGGGGAGACCAATAGTAAAATACGACTTAAAATAGAAAGAAATGGTGTGCCAATGACTTTTGTTTTTAGACTTGAAAGTCCCATAAAATAAAAAAGTCTTCCGGCATTGGAAGACTTCTTTAATTATATTTATGTAATATTATTGCTCCAAAATACTTTTTTCTTTGGCCAAAACACTCTTGCTTCCGGGATTTATTACCTCTCCTTTAATTTTAAGAGCAACCGTTGGTGTTTCTGCATTTGACAATACAGTAATGGTCTTTCTTATAGGCATTACTCTGTTTGTGTCGTATTTAACTTGTATTTCGCCAGTTGCTCCAGGCATAATTGGGCCATCTGGTTTTTTTGGAACAGTGCAACCACAACTGGAATTGACTTTACTTATAATAAGAGGAGCATCACCAGTATTGGTGAACTCAAAAGTTCTAATTCCGTCAGCACCTTTTTCTATAGTACCATAGTCAATTGTAGTTTCTTTAAACTCAATTTTTGCTACTTTTTCCTGGGCAAAAGATCCATAGCTAATTAAACTGATAACTAATACTGCTATTAAATTTTTCATCGTAATCATTTTTAATTTAGTTGTAAACATACTTACTTTTTCTACAATCTGCAAAAATATTAGACGTAATGCATAAGGCCTTTTCTTTTTATTTTTTTTAAACACCTTAATTTTTTTTCACAAAAAAGAAATATAAGTACTTTTGCATGACATATTTCAAAAACTATTCCAAAGTATGAACATCCCATCAAAATATGATGCTAGTCAAGTAGAAAGCAAATGGTACGAGTACTGGATGAAACACAACTATTTTCATTCTGTACCAGATACCAGAGAACCCTATACTATAGTCATTCCTCCACCAAATGTAACAGGAGTGCTGCACATGGGTCATATGCTTAACAATACTATTCAGGATGTTTTAATTCGAAGAGCACGATTATTAGGTAAAAATGCATGCTGGGTACCAGGGACTGATCATGCTTCAATTGCCACTGAAGCTAAAGTTGTCGCTAAGTTAAAAGAACAGGGAATAGATAAAAATGATTTAACGAGAGAAGAATTTCTTAAACATGCCTGGGATTGGACTCATGAATATGGCGGTGTAATTCTGGAACAGTTAAAAAAACTGGGATGCTCCTGTGATTGGGACAGAACCAAATTCACCATGGATGAAGATATGAGTGAATCGGTAATAAAAGTTTTTGTTGATCTGTATAATAAAGGTTTAATTTATAAAGGGTTTAGGATGGTCAACTGGGATCCTGAAGCGAAAACCACTTTATCTGATGAAGAGGTCATTTATGAAGAAAAACAAGGCTTATTATACTATTTGCAATATGATATCGAGGGAAGCCATGACAAAGTGACGATTGCCACAACCAGACCAGAAACTATTTTAGGTGATACAGCTGTTTGCATTAATCCAAATGATGATCGTTTTACTCACTTAAAAGGAAAAAAAGCCATTGTGCCAATATGCAATCGTGTCATTCCAATAATTGAAGATGAATATGTTGATATTGAATTTGGAACAGGTTGCCTAAAAGTTACTCCTGCTCATGATGTAAATGATAAAGAACTCGGTGAAAAGCATGACTTAGAAGTTATAGATATATTTAATGATGATGCTACTTTAAACAGTTTTGGTTTGCATTACGAAGGTAAAGACCGATTTGTTGTGCGTAAAGAAATCACTAAGGAGTTAAAGGATAAAGGATATCTTTTAAAAACTGAAAATTATATCAATAAGGTTGGAACTAGTGAACGAACAAAGGCAGTTATTGAGCCAAGATTGAGTGACCAGTGGTTCTTAAAAATGGAAGATCTTGTAAAACCTGCTATTAAATCGGTGTTGGTAGATTATGAAATTAAACTATTCCCTAAAAAGATAGAAAATAATTATCGTCACTGGTTAGAGAATATAAGAGACTGGAATATATCGCGTCAGTTGCGCTGGGGACAACAAATTCCAGCCTATTATTATGGCGATGGCAAAGAGGATTTTGTTGTTGCAGAGAGTAGGGAAGAAGCGCTAAAACTGGCTCAGAAAAAACTTAATGACACCTCAAGCGCTCCCGATGGATATCGGGACGAGAAGCCTTTGTCATTAGATGACCTAACCCAGGAAACAGATGTGGTGGATACATGGTTTTCTTCATGGTTATGGCCAATATCTGTTTTTGACGGAATCAGAAATCCAAAGAACAAAGAAATAGAATACTATTATCCTACAAATGATCTGGTAACAGCTCCTGATATCATTTTCTTTTGGGTTGCAAGAATGATCATCGCAGGATATGAATACAGGAATGAGAGACCTTTTAATAATGTTTATTTTACCGGACTTGTGCGAGATGCGCAGGGCAGGAAAATGTCCAAACAATTGGGAAATTCACCGGATGCCTTAAAATTAATTGAACAATATGGTGCAGATGGTGTGAGGGTAGGTATGTTGTTACTGAGCTCAGGAGCTGGTAATGACCTGTTATTTGATGAGGATAAATGCCAGCAGGGTAAAGCCTTTGCAAATAAGATATGGAATGCCTTCCGGTTGATGAATGGATGGGAAGTAAGCGAGACGATAATACAACCAAACTCGAGCAAGATCGCAATAGATTGGTTTGAAGCCAAGTTCCAGGAAACTTTAGCGGAAATTGAAGATCATTTTTCAAAATTCAGATTATCTGATGCTTTAATGTCTACTTATAAGCTTATCTGGGATGATTTTGCTTCATGGTTGCTGGAGATTGTAAAACCTGCTTATCAGCAACCAATCGATGCCAAAACATACAATTCTATCATCGCTATTTTTGAAAATAATTTAAAGATATTACATCCTTTCATGCCATTTTTAACTGAGGAGATTTGGCATTATATTAAAGAAAGAAGTCCGGAAGATGCCTTGATCATTTCCAGAATGCCTAAAGCTAAAAAAGCGAATAAAACTCTTATAACTGAATTTGACATTGCTAAAGAAGTGGTTTCGGGAATCAGAACCATAAGAAAAGAAAAGAATTTATCTTTTAAAGATGCCATATCATTTTCAGTTATAAATAATGAAAAGATACAGTCTACTTTCGATGATGTCATTATAAAATTAGGTAATCTTGAAGGAATAAAGTACACGGATGAAGCTATAGAAGGAGCCTTAACATTTAGGGTAAGATCCAACGAGTATTTTATTCCGATAGCAGGAGCGATCAATATTGAAGAAGAGATTAAAAAACTGACAGAGGAATTGAATTATACCGAAGGGTTTTTAAGATCTGTTCAAAAGAAACTGTCAAACGATCGATTTGTCAACAATGCACCTGAAAAAGTAATAGCGGTTGAAAGGAAAAAGGAAGCCGATGCATTGGCAAAAATAGAGACAATAAAAGCTAGTTTAGCGAGTTTGAATTAGAATTTTGTATTTTTTGAATGTGGATGTTCATTCACATTTTA
>CBDUIO010000206.1:0-4406 GCA_965367355.1 uncultured Flavobacteriaceae bacterium | reverse complement strand
CTTGGATTATATTACATGACCAAACTTCGTAAATCAACGGCTGATGTTAAAGTGAAAGGTGAAGGATTAACTTTTTATTCTCCTGAAGAGGTTGTTATTGCCTACAATGAGAAAAAAGTGGACCTAAATGCCGGGATTAAAGTAAGAACCAAAGATTTTAATGATAAGGGAGAATTAGTATTACAAATTATTGAAACCACTGTAGGACGTGTACTATTTAATGAAAAAGTACCTGAAGTTGCAGGATTTATCAATGATGTACTTACTAAAAAATCACTTAGAGATATTATTGGTAATATTTTAAGAGTAACGAGTATTCCTGAAACAGCGGCATTTCTTGATGAAATAAAAACATTAGGATATAAATTTGCATTTCAGGGCGGATTATCGTTTAGTTTAGGTGATATTATTATACCTCAAGAAAAGCATACAATGATAGATTCTGCTAACAAGCAGGTAGATGGAATTATGGCTAATTATAACATGGGTCTCATTACTAATAATGAGCGCTATAATCAGGTTATTGATATTTGGACATCCACTAATGCGGAATTGACAGAATTGTCCATGAAACGTATTCGTGAAGATCAGCAAGGATTTAATTCGGTTTATATGATGCTTGATTCTGGAGCTAGAGGTTCTAAGGAACAAATTAGACAGCTTACAGGAATGAGAGGATTGATGGCAAAGCCTAAAAAATCTACAGCCGGAGGAGGAGAAATCATTGAAAACCCAATTTTATCTAACTTTAAAGAAGGATTATCAATTTTAGAATATTTTATATCAACTCACGGTGCTAGAAAAGGTCTGGCAGATACGGCTCTTAAAACTGCAGATGCTGGTTACTTAACACGTCGATTGGTTGATGTTTCTCAAGATGTTATTGTAAACAGTGTGGATTGTGGAACTCTTAGAGGTGTTGAAGTAACTGCTTTAAAGAAAAATGATGAAGTAGTTGAAAAATTGCAGGAAAGAATTCTTGGTAGAATTTCTTTAAATGATGTTTACAATCCAATGAACGAGGAATTAATTGTAAGTGCGGGTGATTTAATTGACGATGATGTGGCAAAATCAATTGAGGAATCTGCTATAGAAAGCGTCGAAGTTCGCTCACCTTTAACTTGTGAAGCTCTCAAAGGTATTTGCGCTAATTGTTACGGACGTAATTTGGCTACAAATAAAATGGTTCAAAGAGGGGAAGCAGTTGGTGTTGTAGCAGCTCAATCTATTGGAGAACCTGGAACTCAGTTAACCTTAAGAACATTCCACGTTGGTGGTATCGCAGGAAACATTTCTGAAGATAATAAGTTAATGGTTAAGTTTAACGGTGTTGCAGAAATTGAGGATCTAAGAACGGTTAAAGGAGAAGATAGTGATGGAAATAAGGTTGATATTGTTATTTCTCGTACATCAGAATTAAAACTTATTGACGAGAAAACAGGTATAACTCTAAGTACCAATAACATACCTTATGGTTCAACTATTTTTGTTAAAAATGGATCTAAGCTCAAAAAAGGAGATATTGTTTGTCAATGGGATCCTTATAACGGAGTTATTATTTCTGAATTTGCAGGTAAGATTAAATATGAAAATATAGAACAAGGTGTAACTTTCCAGGTTGAAATTGATGAACAAACCGGATTCCAGGAAAAAGTTATTTCTGAATCAAGGAACAAGAAACTGATTCCAACGCTTCATGTTGAAGATACTAAAGGTGAAACGATTCGCTCATACAACTTACCGGTTGGAGCTCACTTAATGATAGATGATGGGGAGAAAATTAATATTGGAAAAATATTGGTTAAAATACCTCGTAAATCTGCGAAAACCGGGGATATTACTGGTGGTTTACCTCGTGTCACCGAATTGTTTGAAGCAAGAAACCCGTCCAATCCTGCTGTTGTAAGTGAGATAGATGGTGTAATTTCTTTCGGAAAAATAAAGAGAGGAAATCGTGAGATTATTATTGAATCTAAATTAGGTGAAATTAAGAAATACCTGGTTAAATTATCAAATCAGATCCTGGTTCAGGAGAATGATTTTGTTAAGGCAGGTATGCCATTATCTGATGGTTCAATAACTCCTGATGATATTTTGAATATTAAAGGGCCATCAGCCGTACAGCAATATTTAGTGAACGAAGTACAGGAAGTATATCGATTACAAGGTGTTAAGATCAATGATAAGCACTTTGAAGTTGTTGTAAGACAAATGATGCGTAAGGTTCAGATAATTGATTCTGGAGACACTATTTTCCTAGAAGATCAGCTTGTTCACAAGTCGGATTTCATAGAGCAAAACGATGAGATCTTTGGAATGAAAGTAGTAATTGATGCTGGAGACTCTGTAAATATAATCCCTGGACAGATTATTTCACCACGTCAACTTCGAGATGAGAACTCAATTTTAAGACGTGAAGATAAAAAGTTAGTGGAGGCCAGAGATGCTAAACCGGCTACCGCAACTCCAATTCTTCAGGGTATTACCAGGGCATCCTTACAAACCAAATCATTTATATCTGCGGCTTCCTTCCAGGAAACTACTAAAGTTCTTAACGAAGCAGCAGTAAATGGTAAAGTGGATACCTTGGAAGGACTTAAAGAAAATGTAATTGTAGGTCATAAAATACCTGCAGGAACTGGAATGAGGGAATATGACAATATTATTGTCGGTTCCAAGGAAGAGTTCAACCAAATGATGCAGGCAAAACAAGAATTAAATTATAATTAAATAAGACTCAGGCTTTGTGAGTGTAAACAAAACAAAGCCTGATAGTCGATTTTATGCCGTGCTCGATTCGGCATCTCATACATTTATTTTATGGCAGAAGATCAAAAAAAACCAAAACAAGGACAAATAAATATTGAACTGGATGAAAGTGTTGCACAAGGCACGTATTCTAATTTAGCAATTATTAATCATTCAGTTTCCGAGTTTGTTGTTGATTTTGTTAGTATAATGCCTGGTGTTCCAAAAAGTAAGGTTAAATCCAGAATAATATTAACACCTCAGCATGCCAAAAGATTTTTAAAAGCGTTAAATGATAACGTGAATAGATTTGAAAAGGCTCATGGAGAGATCAAGGATTATGACCAGCCACCAATACCTTTAAATTTTGGACCTACAGGTCAAGCATAAAAAAATCCTCTGAGTATAATATTCAGAGGATTTTTTTTTAAAAGGGGACTAATAAAAAGTTTGTTTTGAAACCATACTATTCCATTGTTAAAATAATAATGAATAAATTTTAACTGGAATATCATTAATAAAAATGATACTAAATGGTTAGGTTACTCAGTCTTTTAAACAGCCTTAGCTAAATCTTGTTTAATTTTCTGCGCTTTCAAAGCTCCAGAAGGACATTTTTTTATCTGATTCAAAATTCTTTTAGATTCAGTTAAATCCACATCATTCCAGGGTAATAAGGAATTCCTAACTACACTTGATAGACCTTTAGCACATAATTGGGAATTGATACATTTTTTCGCATCAAAAGAAACAGAGATATCTCTGTTTTTGTAAACATTAATAGGCTTCATAATTCGTCATTTTGGGGTTATGAATAATCTAAACTAGTAAAAATTAGTTTATTCACCGATAAAAAGGTTATTTTTTCGATAAAGTGTAAAAAAGATTAGAATTTCACTTAAAATTTGATTTAGATCACTTTAGAATTAATCAATGTATGGAAAGAATATTTTACTTAATGTTCTACTCGTATTCAGATATAAAATGAAATTTTATGCTTGGGTATTTTTGCTGTGTCATTTGTAGTGAAAATGCTGAATCTGCTAGGAAAACCAAGTGACCTTGTTTGTCCTTGGCTAAAAATCGTTGTTTAACTCTTTTAAAATCTGCAAATTCCTCATTTTTAGGATTCTCAGGAACAATCCAGCAAGCTTTGAACACATTTAAATTCTCATATGTGCACTTAGCGCCATATTCATGCTCAAGTCTATACTGAATAACTTCATATTGCAAAGCTCCAACAGTTCCAATTACTTTTCTGTTATTTAATTCCAAAGTAAAAAGTTGTGCGACACCTTCATCCATGAGCTGGTCAATTCCTTTCGCTAATTGCTTTGCTTTGATAGGATCGGCATTATTGATATATCTAAAATGTTCTGGTGAAAAACTTGGAATTCCTTTGTAATGAATGACTTCACCTTCAGTTAAAGTGTCACCAATTTTAAAAGTTCCGGTGTCCTGTAAACCTACAATATCACCCGGGTATGAAATATCTACGATCTCTTTTCTTTCAGCAAAAAAGGCATTAGGACTTGAAAATTTTAATTTTTTGTTATGCCTGACATGTAAGTAGGGTGTATTTCTTTTAAACTCACCCGATACACACTTTACAAAAGCAAGACGATTTCTGTGATTAGGATCCATATTGGCATGTATCT
>CBDUIO010000205.1:0-4406 GCA_965367355.1 uncultured Flavobacteriaceae bacterium | reverse complement strand
CTAATTAATTTTAAAGAAGAAATGAGAACAATTACTTCCTGTACAGAAAATATTTGTTCACTAGTTCAATGTATTTTTGCTTAGCCTCGTCTTCGGTAATAT
Source organism: uncultured Flavobacteriaceae bacterium (assembly GCA_965367355.1). Lineage (GTDB taxonomy): Bacteria > Bacteroidota > Bacteroidia > Flavobacteriales > Flavobacteriaceae > Site-B1. The sequence goes on along the minus strand of CBDUIO010000205.1, from coordinate 4,304 downwards.
CCTCCAATTGAAAGAGCGCATTGGTCTTAAAGGCATTGATAATGGATTTTTTGCTGCTTGGTCTACTATAATCATTTGTCGCCTTTTTATAATATGCATATAAGCGCAATAGAAAATCGGCAGGGAAAGGGTCTGTATAAGCATTTATTCTTGCTACAGCATCTCTAAATTCTATTTCTAACTCTTCAGAATTCATTACTTTTCTGCAATTACAGTAATTCCTCCCTTTACTTTTTGGTTTAAAACTACCTTAATTTTAGTATCTAAAGGTAAAAATAAATCGACTCTTGAACCAAATTTAATAAATCCGGCATCATCTCCTTGAATGACATTATCACCTTCCTGGGCATAGTTTACTATTCGTTTTGCCATGGCACCTGCAATTTGCCTGTATAAAACCTTTCCATAAATCGGGTTTTCTACTACTACAGTTGTACGTTCATTTTCTTCACTTGATTTAGGATGCCAGGCAACTAAATATTTCCCAGGATGATATTTGCTCAATACAACTTTTCCGCTAACAGGGTATCTCGTTACATGAACGTTAATTGGTGACATAAAAACACTTACCTGTAATCGTTTGTCCTTGAAGTATTCTTTTTCAAACACTTCTTCTATGACGACTACTTTACCATCAACCGATGACAGTACATGTTGGTCATTTAAAGCAGATTTTCTTTTTGGATTTCTAAAAAACTGAGCAACTAACAGGAACAAAACCAGGAAAGTAATGAGCAGCAGGTTTTTCAGCCAAACGATCTCCAGAAAAGTATCTGTAATTAAGCTCAATCCCAGTAACAGGAAAAACGAAACCAATAAAATTTTATGTCCTTCTTTATGAAACATAATTTAAAATTCGAATGAATAAATATATAAAAGGTGCTGCAAATATAATACTATCAAGCCTGTCTAATAATCCGCCGTGCCCCGGCATAATAACACCACTGTCTTTAACTCCGGCCTGACGTTTGAATTTAGATTCAATGAGATCACCTATTGTTCCAAACACGCTAATAACGATAGCCAATATTAACCAATTAGTGAAATTGAAGGTATATGAGTATCTAGCTATAAATGCGCTTGCCACACAAGCAAAGAATAATCCTCCCAGAAATCCTTCAACAGTTTTTTTAGGTGATACACTCGGAAATAGTTTTTGTTTTCCAAAGTTTTTACCAATTAAATAAGCAAACGTGTCATTAACCCATACTAAAATAAATGAACCTAGTAGAATATTTGGATTGTAAATCACATAGTAATCAGCAATAAGAACCAGAAAAATAAATCCGCTTGAAACATAAAAAGTAGTAATTATGAATCTTTTAGACGGAAACAAAGGAATTGTTTTTTCCGAAAACAGATCTTTGATTAATATTAGCTGAACAAAGATCGTTATGACATGAAGAATTTGAGTTGCTTCTGAAAATCCTTTGGTAGAGTTCATCACATTTTGCCAGAATCCAAAGATTCCATATAATAAAATAAAAATGATAAAAGGAATAATGCTCTTTAGTTTGATAAGCTTGTTAAATTCAAGCAGGCATATAATCCCAAATACAAAGAACAGAGCTATTAAGGCATTTTCAGTATACAATGTAAGTAATAGAAGTGCAATGTACAATGCACCTGATATAGCTCTAATTACAAGTTCTTTCATCTATTACAGATCTTCTAACAGCAGCAAATATAAGTTTTTTGTACTACTACCATAACTTAAAAAGTCTTTATCTTCCTTGTTTTTAAAATGTTTGATAGTAGTAATGTTCGTAGGTATTTTATTTCTGTTTTTATTCTTAATAAGTCTAAGTCCCTCGCCAATATTTTCAACTAACTGGCTTGTAGTGGCGTAGATCACAAAATTAAGAGGAAGTTCGGTTAATTTTTTTTCAGCAATTTGATTTGATGAAATTAAGATGGAACCATCATCGGCAATTAAATTTTCGCAGGTCGACAGAAAATATGCAGCTTCGGTTCCTCTTTTGGTATAATCTAATTTATAATCCTTAAAAAGGTCTTTGATCCTGTCATCAATTACCATCACCTTTTCATTGTCCCAGTTATTTTCCAACAGAATCTGTTCCAGACTGTAAAAGATTTCGTCAATATTATCGCAATACAGGAATTTTCCACCATTTGCCTTGAAATTTATCGTAAATCGCTCATCTACAGGAATTTTAACTTCAGGCATATATTTCCCTCTTCCAGCAGAAATTTCTTCTGGAACATCTTTAGTTTTTTTTCCAAATAGTCTGCGAAAAAGACTCATTTAAAGTTATACATGTTTATCAGGATATCCTGATTTTATCAAAGATAAAAAATCTTAGGTTAAACCTAGGGCTATAGTCCGTTTTTCAAGTTAATTTAAATTGAAAGCGGACTTAAGCTATTCCAGAATTTCTCTTTCGTGAGGTCTTTTACCGAATATTTTTTCCAAATTATCCTTAAAGATCACTTCTTTTTCAAGCAGTACCTCAGCAAGTTGAGTTAATTTATCCTTGTTTTCTGTAAGAATTTTTATTGCTCTTTGATATTGGGTTTCTATAATATCGGAAATTTCCTTATCAATTAATTCTGAAGTTTTTTCACTGTAAGGTTTAGTAAAACCATATTCGCTTTGACCCGAAGAATCATAATAAGTTAAATTTCCTACTTTATCACTTAAGCCATAAACAGTGACCATAGCTCTGGCCTGTTTTGTTACTTTTTCCAGATCACTCAGTGCTCCCGTTGATATTTTGTTAAAAATAACTTTCTCTGCAGCCCTTCCTCCAAGAGCGGCACACATTTCATCTAACATTTGCTCTGGGTGGACGATCAATCGTTCTTCCGGCAAATACCATGCAGCTCCTAAGGATCTTCCTCTAGGGACAATGGTTACCTTAACCAATGGTGCGGCATGTTCCAATAACCAGCTACAAGTAGCATGACCAGCTTCATGATAGGCAACAGCCCTTTTTTCTTCTGGGGTTACAATTTTATTTTTCTTTTCCAGACCACCTACGATCCTATCTACTGCATCTAAAAAATCTTGCCTGTCTACCGCTTTCTTACCTTGTCTTGCAGCAATCAAAGCTGCCTCATTACAAACATTAGCAATATCGGCACCGGAAAATCCCGGAGTCTGTTTTGCTAAAAAGTCGATATCAAGTTCACTTGATTTTTTAAGTGGCTTTAGATGCACTTCGAAAATCTCTTTTCGTTCTCTTACATCTGGAAGGTCTACAAATATCTGTCTGTCAAATCTACCTGCACGCATCAAAGCTTTATCCAAAATATCAGCTCTGTTGGTTGCTGCAAGAACAATAACATTCGTGTTGGTTCCAAAACCATCCATTTCTGTTAATAACTGGTTTAAGGTGTTTTCCCTTTCGTCATTACTTCCAGACATGATATTCTTTCCTCTTGCGCGTCCAATGGCATCTATTTCATCTATAAAAATGATTGAAGGTGATTTTTCTTTGGCCTGTTTGAACAGATCACGCACTCGGGATGCTCCTACACCTACAAACATCTCAACAAAATCTGAACCCGATAATGAAAAGAAAGGTACTTGTGCTTCTCCGGCCACTGCCTTTGCCAGCAATGTTTTTCCGGTTCCCGGAGGACCAATTAATAAAGCTCCTTTAGGAATTTTACCTCCTAATGAGGTGTATTTGTCAGGATTTTTCAAAAAATCCACAATTTCCTGAACTTCTTCTTTTGCACCTTCTAGTCCCGCAACATCTTTAAATGATGTTTTGACGAGTGTGTTTTGATCGAAAAGTTTTGCTTTGGATTTTCCTATATTGAAAATCTGACCTCCAGCACCACCTCCGGCACCCGACGACATTCTCCGCATGATGAACAGCCAGACACCAATAAACAATCCAAAAAAGATTAAGGTTGGTAAAATTTCTGCCCAAATGCTGTGTTCTGTTTTATAGTTTAAAATTGTATTTAAACCGTTCTCAGTTACAATGGTATTTATTTGGTTTTCAAAATTCTGTAAATCCCCAAATTCAAAAGTATAGTTTGGTGAAGTCATGGATAAAAACGAAGTGTTTTTAGTTTTTTTATGCACTTCTTTTTCCAAAGCCTCTTTTGTTAAATAAACTTTAGCCTCATACTTATTTACAATTTCTATTTTGGACACATCTCCGTCTCTAAGATATTGCAAAAACTGTGCAGGCGTAGTAGATTTTACAGTTTCCATGCCACCACCGGAGAAAAGCTGAATCCCCAGAAATACAGCCAATATGATGCCATAAACCCAATATGGGCTGAATTTTGGTTTTGTCGGTTTATTATTATCGTTTGCCATTAAT
>CBDUIO010000204.1:0-4407 GCA_965367355.1 uncultured Flavobacteriaceae bacterium | reverse complement strand
AAACCGTCTTAAGGATGACCTCCTTTATGAAGAACTGATGGAAAATGCCATTACCGTTGCTAAGAATAAGAATGAGTTATTGCCTTTACGCAATCTGGACACCAAAAAGATAGCCTATATAAAAATGGGAGATGATGATGGATCAGTTTTTTTAAATGAGTTAAAGAAATATACAAAGATCCATGAGATAACAGCCAATAAACTGGACGAACTGCTAGTGAAACTGAAATCGTATAATACAGTAATTGTCGGATTTCACAAATCCAATGATTCACCATGGAAGGACTATAAATTCACAGATCAGGAGCTGGTATGGCTTTATGAGATAGCTCGTAACAATACTGTTATTCTGGACGTGTTTGCCAAACCATATGCATTGTTGGACCTCTCAGCTTCAGATAATTTTGAAGCGGTAGTAGCCAGTTATCAAAACAGTAAGACTTCTCAGGAAAAATCGGCGCAGCTCATATTTGGAGCTATTGGAGCAAAAGGGACTTTACCCGTAAGTTGTGGATCCGAATTTAAAGTAGGTACCGGTATTAAAACAAATCCACTTAAAAATTTAAGTTACGGACTTCCCGAAAGCGTTGGGATGAGTTCGTTCAAATTACAAAAAGTCGATTTATTGGCTCAATCAACAGTAGATGAATTAATGACTCCAGGTTTACAACTATTGGTAGCAAGAAAAGGCAAAGTGATCTACAACAAGAATTTTGGGAAGCATACCTACGAGGATAATATTACGGTGAAAGACAATGATATTTATGACCTGGCATCTCTTACTAAAATATTAGCCACATTACCGCTCTTGATGGAACTTGAAGAAAAAGGAGTGGTTAGTTTAAACAGCGAATTAGGAGAGTTAATGCCTGAATACAAGCGTTCCAATAAAAATTTGATCACTTTAAAGCGAATGCTATCTCATTATGCAAGATTAAAACCCTGGATCCCATTTTATCTTGGCACTCTGAATCCGGATTCAGGATTTCCAGATCCTAAATATTACAGAAAACAATACTCAAAGGAGTTCAATATAAAAATTTCCAGATCAATGTATCTGCGATCAGATTATAAAGATACCATCCAAAAAATAGTCAAAGAAAGTGAGCTTCTTGACAAACTGACCTACAGGTATAGTGATTTGCCGTATTACATCCTGAAAAAGTACATTGAAGGCCATTATGGGCAGTCATTAGATGAGTTGGCTCAGCAACATTTTTATAATTCTTTAGGGGCCAATTACACTACTTATAATCCGTCAGGAAAATTTAGTGACGCTCAAATTGTCCCATCAGAAGACGATAAATATTACAGATATGAAAAGGTACAGGGATTTGTACATGATATGGGAGCTGCCATGCAAAATGGAGTAGGTGGGCATGCCGGATTGTTCAGCAATGCCAACGATGTTGCCAAGATCATGCAGATGTATCTTCAAAAAGGATTTTATGGGGGTAAACGCTATTTTAAATCGGAAACCATTGATAAGTTCAATACCTGCTATTACTGTAAAAATGATAATCGTCGCGGGATAGGATTCGATAAACCGCAATTGGATGTAGAAGGCCCAACTTGTGGATGTGTGTCAATGACCAGTTTTGGTCATTCCGGATTTACGGGAACCTACGCCTGGGCAGACCCTGATAAGGAAATTGTGTATGTTTTTCTGTCTAACAGAACTTATCCGAGTAAGGAAAACCAATTACTGCTGACAAAGAATATTAGAACAGAGATTCAACGTGCCATTTATGATGCTATTATCGATTAATAATATGACGTCATTAAACAACATAGAGTCAGTTTAGGCGCAATTGAGATCTCTATAATTTAATAATAAATTAATATGAAAATAGGCATTGTTTGTTACCCAACTTATGGCGGAAGTGGCGTTGTTGCAACAGAACTGGGTATTGAATTGTCCAAACGTGGGCATGAAGTTCATTTCATAACCTATAAACAACCGGTTCGATTAGAACTTTTGGGAAACAATGTTCATTTCCATGAGGTCAATGTGGCCGAATATCCTTTATTTCATTATCAGCCTTATGAATTGGCCTTGTCCAGTAAACTGGTAGATATGGCTAAATTGCATGAGATAGAAATTCTACATGTACATTACGCCATACCTCATGCGTATGCCGCTTATATGGCAAAGCAGATGTTAAAGGAAGAAGGAATTTACATTCCAATTGTTACAACACTTCATGGCACCGATATCACTTTGGTCGGGAGTCAGCCAACATACAAACCTGCAGTAACATTCAGTATTAATAAATCTGATGCAGTGACCTGTGTTTCTGAGAGTTTAAAGAAAGATACCTTGCGCTTATTCGATATAAAAAATGACATTCAGGTCGTTACCAATTTTATCGATCTGGAAAAGCATGAGCATAAATTTGTTGACTGTCAAAGAAGCTTATTGGCCGAAGAACACGAAAAGATCATTTCTCATATTAGTAACTTTAGACCGGTCAAGCGTATTCCTGATATTATCAAAGTATTTAACACCATTCAAAAATCTATTCCATCCAAACTGATGATGATAGGAGAAGGACCCGAAAAAGAACCTGCAGAGCAGCTTGCAAAGGATTTAGGAATAGAAGATAAAGTGGTTTTTCTGGGGAACAGTTATGAGATAGACAGGATTCTTTGTTATTCAGATCTGTTTATGCTTCCTTCGGAAACAGAAAGTTTCGGACTCTCTGCTCTGGAGGCCATGGCATCTGGTGTTCCAGTGATCTCCACCAATTCAGGGGGATTGCCTGAGGTCAATATTCAAGGGGTTTCAGGTTACTTAAGCAATGTTGGAGATATCGATGATATGAGTAAAAATGCCATTCATATTTTAAGCGATGAAACTCGGTTGAACCAATTCAAGACCAATGCCAGAAAGGAAGCCAAAAAGTTCGACCTTCATCAAATAGTTCCGCAATACGAAAAGATCTACGAGGAAACCATGAGCCGCAGCATGTTGGTTAAATAGCTTATAAAACTTATTAATTCAGAACTAACTAAACAATTTAGTTTGCAAAATGAAGTGTCTTCAAAAAGGTACTTGATGGTCTTGTTCTGTTGCTATACTATAAGTGCCTTCATTTATCCTACACGCAATATCTTCTCCATTTTACGACCTTTCGCTAATTCGTCAATCAGTTTATCCAGATACCTGGTTTGCTTAGTTAAAGGATTGTCCAGTTCCTCTATTCTGTAACCACAAATAACTCCGGTTATAAGTTTCGCATTTGGATTTAATTTGGCTCTTTTGAAGAATTCCTCAAAAGTCACTTGCTGATCTATAAGTTCCTGTAGTTTGTCTTTGTTAAAACCCGTAAGCCATTCTATCACCTGGTGTAATTCGTCTATGGTTCTGCCTTTTTTTTCCACCTTGGTAACATAGTGCGGATAAACAGACGAAAACTTCATTTTTGCTATGCGCTCATTGTGTTCTGCTGTTGCTTTCATATGCTAATGTATTTCAACTAATTTATTAAATTTATTTCAAATTGCCTGACTTGTAGTTTATTGCTCAGCTGAGATTGACTGGTTTTATGAATGAGTTGCCAAAAGCTTACAATTGATTTAATTAAACTTTGTAATAAAAAATTTACTATCTTTTAAAAATAAATCAAAAACCAACTAAATTTTTAATTATGAAAACACTAATCAAAATCGCATTTTTAGTATGCTTTGTTTTAAATGTAAATGCACAGGACTCTTATTCTGAAATTATGCCCATGATGGGAACAACCCCGGATGTTGTAGCCATACATGATGTAGAGTTATTACCGGGACAGGATGCGCAAGAATTTGAAATGCATGTCCTGAATAAGATTGCACCCATTTATAATAAAATGAAAGGACAGGAATTCACTCTGGTCAAGGGAGACCGAGGCATTCGCGCCAATCAATATGCCTTTATTATCACATTTAAGAGTATTGATGACAGAAATAGAATTTATCCGCCTTCAGGAGAAATGGTAGGAGATTTTGGTGATGATGCCAATTGGGATACACTAAATAGAATGGCTAAGGTCTTTTATGCTCATACTGACTATGTAAAAGTGAAACCGAAATATTAAATGACGTTTAAGAACATAGGACTATTATAATACTGTAAATAGAAAAGGCGTGTTTTTTACCCAATAAAGAATACGCCTTGTTTTTTGGGACATATAGCTTTTTTGACTTAAGAAATAATTTGGAAAGGAGATTCATTTAACCAATATTGTATTGAGCATTTTAAGGATCATTTTAAAAGGTTAAGTGAGGTTAGTTGTTTTTCTTACCTATTCAATTGTTATAAAGAGGTTTTAATCAATAATGTAATTTGATAAATCCGTAACTTTCTGTTTTTAATTAATTCTTCATTATGAACAGACGATCCTTTTTTAATCTAACCGCAAAAGC
>CBDUIO010000203.1:0-4422 GCA_965367355.1 uncultured Flavobacteriaceae bacterium | reverse complement strand
GATATTGCTCCAACAATTTCTGCATTATTGAATATTAGTTTTCCCAATGGAGCAATTGGTAAGCCCATAGAATCTGTATTGGATTAGAATATTCTTTTGAAGATGTTTTGCCAGCGGAGTTTTCTTATAAAAATTCCCTGTTCCTCTGTAACTATAAATTCAGATTTATTCTTTTTTGCGACAAAATACCCTTTTATTGAATTTAAAAAATGGGATGAACTACGTTTATTGATGCCTCCTTTTATTCCCGATAAAATAGTCAACATAAATCCGTATCGCATTTTATACAGAGCTTCTCCAAATAAAAGTTTAGAATTCTCCTGATAACTTTTACCAGTAGGCTTTAAATGTTTGACATGAAGGCTTTTATCTGTTTTAACCTTCCATCCGAAGAATTGAGCCAGCAACACATCTGCAGTGTCCCAGCCAATAGATTCCCTAAGGCCTCCAATGTCCTTGAAACATTCTTTTCTGTAAGCTTTAAATGGTCCGCGAACATGATCTTTAGACGATACGGTTTCGTAAATCCAGTGGCCTTTCTTTTCAATAAAAGCCAAACCTCCTGCAATACCAACCTTTTCATCAGATTTAAAAAGATTGACGATTCTTTCTAAATAATTGTTTGGTAGAATAATATCTGCATCGAATTTACAAATGATATCATATTTATCATCCAATGTTTCTAATCCTTTGTTAAAAGCATTTATCACTTTGCTTCCCGGACGATGTTCTTTGGATGAGGTTAGGTTTATGCTTTTTATCCAGGTATATTTAGTTGAAAAATCTGAAATAATATTTTCCGTATTATCAGTAGAATTGTCATTAATCACAACAACTTTTTTGGGAAGCAAGGTCTGTTTGATCAAAGACTCAAGCATTAATGCAATATAGTCCTGTTCGTTATGCGCCGGAATGATAATGTAAATATTCAACTTTGAAAAATTAATATGCCAAAGTTAAACTCTTTCTGCGTAAACAATATAATATCTGGGAGTAAACCATCTTAAAATGGGTCTTATGCCTATCTTTTTGGTTGGATTGGTCCATTTTTGTCTGGCTTTTATGGTCCATCCTGTCTTTTCTAGAAGCCAATCAAATTGCCAGTCTTCAAATTCATGATAATGCCTGTCCCATTTATCCGTTTTACTTTTATACGCCGAAGCAAACCATAGTTTTAAGGGAACACTCGCAACTAACTTTTTGGCTTTTATATCCCTAAGGACAGTAAAAGGAGAGAGTAGATGTTCGAAGATTTCAAAGGCAGTTACGACTTCAGCATCAGAATTTATAATTACTGATGTGTCCAGATCCAGATCTTCTCCACTGGTATTGCTCACTTTATATCCATTATCCTGCATAACTTTAGTAAATGGATTTGCAATTCCCAGGTCTAAAATAGTCGTTGATTCCGGAATATGATCCTTTAAAAATTGTAGAGTGAGTTTATATCTTTTGTGCGGAAATTTACCTTCGTACATTGTTGGTTTCCGACTTTTCGGAAATCTTTAAAATCATTAATTTAACCTAGTATTTATATGTAATAGCATTAATATGCATTCCTGCACCTACACTTGCAAAAATAATGGCATCACCTTTTTTGAGTTTGTGTTCTTCCATTTTGTTGTTAGTAATTAGATCGAATAACGTTGGTACCGTTGCAACAGAACTATTTCCTAATTTATGAATACTCATAGGCATAATATCTTTGGGCATTGGTGTTTTATACAGACGATAAAAACGATTAACAATGGCTTCATCCATTTTTTCATTGGCCTGATGAATGAGTATTTTTTTAACATCATGAATATCTACACCACTTTTGTCTAAACATTCTTTCATGGCAAGAGGAACATTATTCAATGCAAACTCGTATATTTTTCGACCATCCATTTTAATATATCGCGTATCTTTATCTAATTCAGGATTGTTAGAACATCCAAAATAAAGATAATAGGCCTCATCATAAGTAAATGATCCGGTTTCATGTGATAGAATACCGCCTTCTTCATTGGTTGCCTCGATCACTGTAGCTCCGGCTCCATCAGAATAGATCATGGAATCTCTGTCATGTTTGTCAACAACTCTTGATAACGTCTCAGTACCTATAACCAGACATTTTTTTGCCATTCCTGCCTTTATAAAAGCTTGTGCCTGAATGACACCTTCTATCCATCCGGGACAACCAAAAAGGATATCGTAAGCCACACACTTAGGATTTTTAATACGCAAACTATGCTTTATCCTAGAAGCTAAGCAGGGTAAAATATCACTTTGAATGGTATGTGCTTTTACATCGCCAAAATTGTGAGCGACTATAATATAATCTAATTCTTCAGGGTCAATATTAGCATCAGTAATAGCACGTTGTGCCGCAATTGCTCCAATATCTGAACTCACTAAATGGTCTTCGGCATACCGACGTTCAACAATGCCAGTTATAGCTTTGAACTTATCTACAATCACCTCATTAGGATGATCAATAGTAGTTCCATCTGTGTTTAAAAAAGTATGCTGATGAAAGTCCTCATTTTTCTCAACAATGTCAGGAATATAGCTTCCCGAGCCTGTAATTTTAATATTCATAATAGAATAAAATTTAATAAGTTGCTAAATTAGTTAATATAGCAATATGAGAGCCTTGATTTAATTGTTTTTTACGATGTTCAAAATACGTTTTTGGTCATACATAGGCTTCTATAGGAGCACAGGTACATATTAAATTTCTATCACCATAGGCATCGTCTACCCGTCTTACACTTGGCCAGAATTTATTGTCTTTTACAAATTCCAAAGGAAAAGCTGCTTGATTTCTGGAATAAGGATAATCCCAATTTTCAGAAGTTAACATTTCCAGTGTATGTGGTGCGTTTTTTAAAATATTGTTTGGATCATCAACAGAAACCGAATCTATTTCTTTTCTTATTGAGATCATAGCATCACAAAACCTGTCTATTTCCTGTTTGCTTTCACTTTCTGTTGGTTCTATCATTAGCGTTCCTGCAACGGGGAACGAAACAGTAGGAGCATGAAATCCGTAATCCATTAGTCGTTTAGCAATATCAGAAACTTCAATACCATGTTCTTTAAATGGTCGGCAATCGACTATCAATTCATGAGCAGATCGACCGCGTTCACCTGAATATAGGGTGTGATAATGCGCTTCCAATCGTTCCTTAAGGTAGTTTGCATTTAATATAGCCGCTTTAGTAGCCTCGGTTAAACCTTCTGCTCCCAGCATTTTAATATAGGCATATGAGATCAGACAAACCAATGCCGATCCAAATGGAGCTCCCGAAACGGCATTTATAGCTTTTTTACCTCCCGTTTTGACAACCGGATTTCCCGGCAGGAACGGGACTAATTGTTTTGCGACACAAATTGGGCCAACTCCCGGACCACCGCCACCATGAGGAATTGCGAAAGTTTTATGTAAATTAAGATGACAAACGTCGGCACCAATTTTCCCCGGATTTGTCAATCCTACCTGGGCATTCATATTGGCGCCATCCATATAAACCTGACCTCCATTATCATGAATGATTTTTGTAATTTCCTTAATGGATGCTTCATAAACCCCATGTGTGGAAGGATATGTAACCATTAATGCAGACAGATTATCTTTGTGCAATTGGGCTTTCTCCCTTAAATCTTCTACATCAATATTACCTTCATCTGTAGATTTTGTGACTACAACCTGCATTCCGGCCATTACTGCACTGGCAGGATTAGTTCCATGAGCAGAAGACGGGATTAAACAGATATTTCTATGAAAGTCGCCTCGAGATTCATGATATGCTCTAATAACCATCAATCCTGCAAATTCTCCCTGTGCACCTGAATTAGGTTGTAAGGATGTTGCGGCAAAACCTGTTATTTCAGTCAGTTGATCTTCAAGTGATTTAAGCAATTCCAGATATCCTTTAGCTTGATAAGATGGAACAAAGGGATGAATATTTGCCCATTTATACATGCTCAAAGGCAGCATTTCTGCAGCTGCATTTAATTTCATCGTGCATGATCCCAGAGATATCATGGAATGATTCAATGACAGATCTTTGCGCTCTAATTTCTTTATGTATCGCATCAATTCAGTTTCAGAATGATGGGAATTGAATACTTCCAATGTCAAAAAATCGCTTTCTCTTTTAAAACCATTAAGGATTTTATCATTGGTGGATAAAGTTTCTACGGATAATGTCTTTTTGCCCGAAGCTTCAGCAAAAATGGATATGATGTCATTTAAATCTGATATCGTTGTAACTTCATTTAAAGAAATACAAACAGTATTGGAATCCGGATAAAAGAAATTCACTTTATTTTTTTCAGCCAGAGGCTTTATTTTTTTGACATCGGCTTTTATTTTAAGCGTGTCGAAATAATGAGAATTATCCTGTTTATATCCTAATTTTTGTAAAGCTGAAT
>CBDUIO010000202.1:0-4427 GCA_965367355.1 uncultured Flavobacteriaceae bacterium | reverse complement strand
ATTTTTAAAGAATTCCCTGAATCAACCTTTATCTGTACAGCAAGCTGCACAATTAAAGTTAAAGCTTGGCGACATATTGGTTTTTCAGGAAAAATTCAATGAGGCGCTCATTTATTACACACAAATTCAAAGAAGTTTAAAGAACAGTCCTATTTCTCAAGAAGCGAGATTCAAAGTTGCCAAAGCCAGTTATTATAAGGGAGATTTTGATTGGGCAGAATCTCAATTAAAAATTTTAAAATCTTCAACGTCCCAACTCATTGCCAATGACGCTTTAGACTTAAAATTATTGATCTCGGATAATAAATTTGAAGATTCCACACAAACGGCATTAAAATTATATGCCAAAGCAGATCTGCTTGCATTTCAAAATAGGTCTAATGACGCCATACTTGTTTTGAATGATCTTTTAGCGAACCATAAAGGGGAGACTATTGAGGATCAAGCACTGTTATTTCAAGCCAAACTATATGAAAAAACAAATCAATATTTAAAGGCTGAATCCAACTACAAAAAAATAATGGAAACCTGGCGAGAAGACATACTTATTGACGATGCAATCTATATGTTAGCCGAATTGTACACAAATTATCTTGGTCAGGAAGATAAGGCAAAGGAACTGTATGAGCAGATTATTTTTGATCATGCCGACAGCATTTATTTTGTTGAATCCCGAAAAAAATACCGTGCATTACGCGGCGATGTCATAAATTAGGCAAGTAATAAATTTCCAAGCAGTATAATTTATAGCCACTACAAAATTTATTTACCATAAATAAACATGTAACTTAGCGAAAATTTGTGAATATGATAATTTACAACGTAACATCAAACATCGACGAAAGCATTCATGATGAATGGATGGAATGGATCAAGGAACATATTCCTCAAGTATTGGCTACAGGTAAATTTACCGAAGCTAAATTGACAAAAGTTTTGGTTGATGAGGAAATGGGTGGCCTTACTTATTCCATTCAATTTAGAGCCAAATCTCGTGAAGATCTGGATAACTATTATAAAAATGATGCAGAAAGGCTAAGAAGTATAGGACTAAAAAAATTTGCCGACAAAATATTGTCGTTTAGAACCGAGCTGGAAATAATAGATGAATACAAAGTAAGCTTCGATTAATAATGTCTGTTAAAGCAAAAAAATATTTAGGGCAGCACTTTCTGAAGGATGAAAATATAGCTAAAAAAATTGCCGACACTTTAAGCTTAGATGACTACAGTTTAGTTTTAGAGATTGGTCCCGGAATGGGCGTTTTAACCAAATATTTGCTCAATAAAGAACCAATCACAACTTATGTTATTGAAATAGACCGCGAAAGTGTTGACTATTTAAAATCCAATTATTCAGATCTTAAATCGAGAATTATTGAAAAAGATTTTTTAAAAATTGATCTTTCAGAAGTTTTTCAGGACAAGCAATTTGCCATTATAGGCAATTTCCCTTACAATATTTCAACTCAAATTGTATTCAAAACTTTAGAATATAAAGATCAAATTCCTGAATTTTCAGGAATGTTCCAAAAAGAGGTTGCGCAGCGAATTTGTCAAAAAGAAGGCAGCAAAACTTACGGGATTCTATCAGTACTCGTTCAGGCATTTTATGAAGCAGATTTTCTATTTACAGTGCCTCCAAGCGTTTTTAATCCGCCACCAAAAGTGGAATCCGGAGTTCTTCGATTGAAAAGAAAAGAAAATTATGCCCTTCCTTGTGATGAAAAATTATTCTTTAAAGTAGTAAAAACTGCCTTTCAGCAAAGACGAAAAACTTTGAGAAATAGTTTAAAAACGCTCAATTTGTCAGATAATTTAAGAGAAGATGTTATATTTGATAAACGTCCTGAACAATTGAGTGTAAAGGAGTTCATTAAGCTTACGATCCAAATTCAAAACGACCTTAAAAACCAATGATTCTCTGTGGAAGAAAATAAAGATAACATACAATTTCAAATCAATGAAGAGCTCATATTAAAGGTTGAGAATTTAATTGCAACCAAAAATGATAAAGAGCTTCGAAAACTGTTATCTGAATTTCATTATGCAGATATCGCTGAAATATTAGAAGAAGTTGATATTGATGAAGCGATCTATGTTATAAAGCTTTTAGACTCCGAGACAACTTCAGATGTCCTGATGGAATTGGACGAGGATGACAGAGAAAAAGTTCTTAAAAATCTATCTTCTAAAGAAATTGCTGAAGAAATAGAAGAACTGGACACTGATGATGCAGCTGATATTATTGCAGAACTTCCGGAAGAACGACAAAGGAAAGTTATATCACAAATTGAAGATGAAGAGCACAAGGCAGAAATTCAGGAATTACTTGCTTATGATGAAGACTCTGCAGGTGGCTATATGGCAAAAGAACTGGTTAAGGTTTATGAAACCTGGACAGTTGCCGGTTGTTTAAGGAGAATTAGAGGGCAGGCTGAAGAAGTGACAAGGGTACACTCAATTTATGTTGTCAATAAACAGGAAAAATTAATTGGCCGATTATCTTTAAAAGACCTTATTGTGGCCAAAAATGATCAAAAAATTTCTGATATCTACATTTCGAATGTTGATTCGGTAAATGTAAATGATGAAATCGAGGACGTTGCCAAAATTATGCAAAAGTATGATCTGGAAGCTATTCCGGTCGTAGATGAGGACCTAACATTATTGGGGCGAATTACAATTGATGATGTCGTTGATTTTATAAAGGAAGAAGCAGAAAAAGATTATCAGTTAGCGGCAGGTATTACGCAAACTGTAGATAGTGAGGATAGTATTTTAGATTTGACAAAAGCACGCTTACCATGGTTATTTTTAGGGTTGATAGGCGGTGTTGGGGCAGCCTATATCATGGGTGGCTTCGAAGAAATGCTACAACAACATGCGATTCTATTTTTTTTCACCCCTCTTATTGCAGCAATGGCTGGAAATGTTGGTGTTCAATCAAGTGCTATTATTGTACAGGGATTAGCCAATGATGATGTAAAAGGCAGTATTAACAACAGATTATTTAAAGAAATGCTTTTGGCAGCATTGAACGGAATTATTCTCGCAAGTGTGCTACTCCTATTTGTATGGGCCTGGGAAGGACATCTAAATATCGCTTTAGCCATATCTATATCCTTAGTTATTGTAATAATTGTTGCAGGAATAATTGGCACGTTCATTCCTTTGTTTTTAGATAAAAGAGGTATAGATCCGGCAATTGCAACCGGTCCTTTTATAACAACCAGCAATGATATTTTTGGCATTTTAATCTACTTCACAATTGCTAAATTGATATTAAATATTTAAGACGATGATTTCTTTATAAGCAAATTTGAAATTTTTAATACTTTATGAAAATCCTCCATCTTGATACAAACCATCCTTTGCTTATTAGTCAGCTGAATGAACTGGGATTTACAAATCATGAAGATTATTCATCATCCAAGACCGAAATTGAGAAAAAAATTAAGGACTATCAGGGAATTGTCATTAGAAGCCGATTTAAAATTGATAAAACATTTATTGAAGCAGCCACTAATTTAAAATTTATCGCACGAGTAGGAGCCGGATTGGAAAGTATCGATTGCGAATTCGCTCAAACCAAAGGAATCCATTTAATTTCTGCCCCGGAAGGCAATAGAAATGCTGTATCTGAACATGCCTTAGGAATGCTTCTCGCTCTAATGAATAAATTATTTATTGCTGATAGTGAAGTAAGGTATGGTGAATGGAACAGAGAAAAAAACCGAGGTGATGAATTGGATGAGAAAACTGTTGGCATTATTGGTTATGGAAATACAGGAAAAGCATTTGCGAAAAAACTTAAAGGGTTTGATGTCAATGTGATTTTTTATGATATAAAATCCAATTTGGAAGATGAACATGCCAGGCAAGTAACTTTGGAAACCTTAAAACAACAAGCTGATGTATTAAGTCTGCATGTGCCATTTACTGAATTAACCAATAAAATGGTTAACAAGACTTTTATCAACAGTTTTTCCAAACCGTTTTACTTAATTAACACCGCTAGAGGAAAATGCGTGGTCACAAAAGATCTTGTTGAAGCTCTGCTCTCCGGAAAAATAATAGCTGCAGGACTGGATGTGTTGGAATATGAGCAAACCTCATTTGAAAACCTGTTTTTAGATGGAAAAGTTCCCAATGAATTTAAACAATTGCTCAAGATGAAAAACGTGATATTGACACCTCATATCGCTGGTTGGACCCATCAAAGTAAAGAAAAATTATCTCAAACGATAGTCGATAAGATTAAGGCAAAATTTGTTTGATTTAAAACAATCAAAAACCTTCGTAGGTAAGTTTTTCTTTGAAAAACCATTTGAATTGTCGAATTTTGATAAGCACTGTCCTGAATTTATTGTTTCAATTGATTCCTTTTAAATAGAAATCAATTCAGATAGAATTTTGCACTTTCCT
>CBDUIO010000201.1:0-4505 GCA_965367355.1 uncultured Flavobacteriaceae bacterium | reverse complement strand
ACACTTTGCTCACTTAACAGCGCATCCTTAGTTTCAATAATATCATTTGAAAACAAGGCGATTGCAATTTTGTCTTTGCTTGAAACAATTCCTATTTCTTTGATGTTTTTAAAAAGTTCTAACTGCGTGCTGTCCCTTTCATTAGATTTTCTAAAATTCTTTAGATTATCATAGAAAACATGAAAATCATCGAAACTTAAACTGATAAAATCATCAGCATCAACGGGTGTTATTTCTGCAGTTTTGTTTTGCTGCGGAATCGTATTTTTGAAGATATTAATAAGTTTAGGAAAGGTGTCCGTTACTGCAGCAACCCCATTAAATTGAATCTTATCCTGTTCAATGCTGCTGTCTAACAATATCCAGTTCGCAATATCTTTAACTTGAATTGACCCTGAATTATATAAACTATCCAAAAGCGTATTGGAAGTTTCAGTGTTGATGATAATTGAAACGGAACTGTCTGTATTTCTGGATTCAAGCAACTTTTTTAAAAACGGATTTGTTTTCTTCTTTTTTGATGAGATCTCGTCCATTAAGGCTTTCGATGTAGATGCAACAAGAAAGCTGTCTGCCGTAATTTTATAAAAGTTATCAGAAGGTCGTTTCAACGAATCACTGCCTGCAAATTCACTGGAAAAAGCTGTAATAATGCTATAATTATGATCAGAAGAAACACATATAATAGCTTCGTTTTTTATCTTCAGACCATCAAATTTTTTAAGTTCAGTTTTAAAAGACTCCAAAAGTTTCCCATTGGATAGTATGTTTAAAAATCCGTTGTTCTTGACATCACTTTCAAGAGTTTCAAGGCTGGATGTTTTTAAAATAATGGCTGAATTCGTTGGGATAAGGTCATCAAGTGTTCTATCGCCTTTCGATCTTTGAGAACAACTACTTATTATAAAAAAAATACATGTAACTGTAAGAAATTGTCTCATTAATTCAATGGTTTGGACAAAGGTAAAAAACTTAGAATTTAAATGATAGCTGATCGGGTAAAAGCCTGAAACTTTTTCGGTGATATTTTGTAATTCCATATTTCTTTATGGCTTCTCTGTGCTCAAACGTTGGATAACCTTTATTCTGCTTCCAGTTGTACATGGGAAATTCTTCATGAATGGTGCACATAAATTCATCTCTAATTGTTTTGGCTAATATGGAAGCTGCAGCAATACTTAAAAATTTCGCATCTCCTTTAATGATGGTTTGATATGGAATTTGTTTGAATGGTTTAAATCTGTTTCCATCAACAATAATAAAATCCGGTCGCTCAGAAAGTTTTGCAATTGATTTATGCATAGCTAGAATAGAAGCATTTAATATGTTCAAATTATCAATATCCTCAGGATGAATATGAGAAAATGCAAAACAAAGGGATTCCGTCTCAATTATTGGTTTTAAAAGATCTCGTTTCTTTTCGCTAAGTTGTTTGGAGTCATTTAGCAGTTCGTTATTAAATGAAGGTGGTAAAATAACGGCTGCAGCCGTTACCGGACCCGCTAAACAGCCTCTTCCGGCTTCATCTGTACCGCATTCTAAAATAGATTCAGAAAATCTTAATTGTAAGCCCAAGTGTAAAAGTTTATCCAAAAATACATGAATTTTTCCAGCCATAAATTCAAGAATTTAAATAAAAGAATTTCATCTATTAATGAATCGAATAGGTCTGTATAAGGTCTTTCCCAGATCTCTTAATAATTAGAATTAACTTTTTTTTAAATGAAAATTAATATTTTAATCTAATCTTTTCCGTTTTAAAACTTTAATATACTTTTGCTCAACACATAAAGGATAATGGTCAAAAAGGTTTTTTTACTTCTTCTGTTTTTAGTTCCAATTGCATTTCAGGCACAAATATCAGATAAGCCGCCACTATCGAAAAAGAAGGAATTGATTGATCAAAGAACATCCGAACGCGATACATCAAAATTTTCTTCAAGAAGTACTCCAAATTCCAAAGCAAAAAAACCGGAGATTGTAATCACAGATTATAAGATCATTTCAAGCAGGAATGATTCAACTTTTGTTGATACAACATTGACCATTCAAAAGGAATACAAGTTTAATTATTTGCGAAAAGATAATTTTAATTTAATAAGCTTTTCCAATTTAGGCCAAACTTATAATACATTGAGCCAGGACTTTGAATCTGCCAGAATTATTCCCGAATTCGGTGCCAGAGCCAAGCATTTTAACTTTATGGAAATTGAAGACATCAATTACTATTATGTGCCTACGCCATTTACAGAATTAATGTATAAAACAGCATTTGAGCAAGGACAGTTATTAGATGCTTTATTTACGGTAAACACATCTAACCAGTTAAATTTTTCAATTGCATATAAGGGAATGAGGTCTTTAGGGAAGTATCAGAATATTTTATCAAGCACAGGTAATTTCAGGTTCACTACAAACTATAAGACTAAAGACAATAAATATAATCTGCGGGGACATATTGTGTTCCAGGATGTGTTTAATGAAGAGAATGGAGGATTGACAGATGAGGAAGTTGAATTTTTTGAAAATGGAAATATCGATTATCTCGATCGGTCTATTTTTGATATGAATTTTCAAAATGCCGAAAACATTCTAAAAGGAAGGCGATTTCATTTAGATCATTCATATGCGCTTATTAAACAGGAAGATTCCCTTTCAAAAAACGAATTGAAACTCGTTAACATTCTGTCTGCCGTAGATAAAGATTATCAATTTGAACAAAGGGCAGAAAACAGTTATTTTGGCGATTCATTTAAAAGCACCAGTCTTTTTGATAAAGTAACCTATGATGAGTTTTTTGGATTGCTGGGAGCGTCCTACTATAACAATATCCTTGGAAAAGTCGGATTTGCGGTTAATTATACCAATTACAATTATGGCTACAATAGCCTGGTGGTCATAGACCAATCTAATATTACCAATAGGTTAAAAGGAGATGTTTTAGGTTTTAGGGCTAGTTATGATAAATCGTTTAATAAATTTGATCTGTCTGGAGAGCTGGGATCCAATATATCTGGTGATTTCACCGGCAATTTTTTGTTGGCAAAATTAAATTATGATCTTAACGAATCAAATAGTATTCAATTACAGCTTAACTCCAATTCACGTGCTCCTAATTATAACTTCCTGCTGCATCAAAGCGATTATATAAACTATAATTGGCAAAATGATTTCAATAATATCAGGACCAATCAATTCTCAGCCAATATAAAATCGAAAAAACTTTTAAATATCACTGCAGATTTTACTACTATAGATAATTACACCTATTTTGAAAAAAACAGTGAAGGTTTTGTTAAGCCGTTTCAAAACAGCAGTACAATAACATACCTAAGATTAAAAGTGAATAAAGAATTCAGGTATAAAAACTTTGCGCTGGACAATACTATTATGTACCAAAATGTACAAGATGATAACGAATCGTTCAATGTACCGGATGTAATTACGCGCAATACACTGTATTATTCAAATCATTTTTTCAAAAAAGCTTTGTTTCTTCAAACAGGAGTCACTCTAAACTACTTTACAAAGTATCATATGAATGCATATGATCCGGTACTCTCAGAATTCTACACTCAAAATAATGGGAGTTACGGTAATTTTCCAAGACTCGATTTTTTCCTGGATGCTAAAATTCGCCAAACAAGAATATACTTAAAGGCAGAACATTTCAATTCCTCGTTTACAGGGTACAACTACTATTCTGCGCCAAATTATCCTTATCGTGATTTTACAGTTCGTTTTGGACTTGTTTGGAATTTCTTTTTGTAGATCAGGGCGTTACCTTACGCTAAAGCTTCAGGTCAGGCTTTACGTTAAATCTTTTTCATGCTAAAATTAGCTTGAAAAAGGATATCACTTCAATCCTTAACGCATTTTTTTTTAGTTCCATTGTAGCATTAACATGTTGAATATTAGAGCATAAAGGAATGTGAACATTGGAGTAAAAATATTCCAACAAAAAATATATCAAATTTTATTTAAAAAGGATTGTGAGATAAGAAAAAGGGTTTTATATTTGCACCCGCTTTGGGGCAAAAGTCTCGGGGTTTAAGGAATAAAAAAGTTCATTAACATATTGAATTGACAGCGTAAGGATACAGTTGGAAACGGCTGTATTCAGACAAGAGAATAGACCATTTTGAGTACAATTTAAATAATTTCGATAGTTGTTAAGACATATACGCATTGCTATTTTATAGTGATGGGTATAAAAAATTAACGATGAAGAGTTTGATCCTGGCTCAGGATGAACGCTAGCGGCAGGCCTAACACATGCAAGTCGAACGGTAACAGGGAAAAGCTTGCTTTTTTGCTGACGAGTGGCGCACGGGTGCGTAACGCGTATACAATCTACCTTTTACAGAGGGATAGCCCAGAGAAATTTGGATTAATACCTCATAGTATCCAGACCTCGCATGAGCGTCTGGATTAAAACTCCGGTGGTAAGAGATGAGTATGCGTTCTATTAGCTAGTAGGTAGGGTAACGGCTTACCTAGGCAAC
>CBDUIO010000200.1:0-4525 GCA_965367355.1 uncultured Flavobacteriaceae bacterium | reverse complement strand
GGTTTTGCAAAATAAAATCCCATACCTTCATCACAACTCACATCTATGATCAATGTGCCTGGTCTAAGGCTTGACTTTTCACTCTCGATCACATAATCAATGGGATCATCTATATCCTGGTAAGTACCGTTAATGATGATCTCAGATTCATTTATAACATCCAGTAAAGGTCGCTCAGAGCCATCATGTTCAACAACGATCAACCTGGGTTCGTTCTCATTTCCTTTTCTAACTCTGGAATAATGCACATTCAATACTTCTTCTCTCACTTCATGATCCGGTCTTTGAATACAGATCGTAATATCCCTGAATCCATGGGCTTTTAGAGCATAAATCGCTCCTCTGCTTACGGCTCCAAAACTAAAGATGATCACTTTTCTCTGGTTGCCGTAATGGCCATCAATGCCTCTTAACTGCAGGGCATGTATCACGGCGCTATAGCCTGCCATTTCATTATTTTTATAGAAGGTATGCCTTCCCATTTGCCCGTTTGGGTTCCACACATACATATCTTCAAAAGCGATCAGGGTTAATTTTTTGTCTATCGCAGTTTGTGTAATGTCCATTTGCTGGGCACAATGCGGATAACCCCAGATAGTACCGCCATCTTTCAGTTCCTGAAGATCAGACAACACGGGTTTGGCAATAATGGCCGCCCCTATATCAGATAATATTTCACTTCGTGTGGCTAAGCCTCCGGTCATATCACCAATTTCCTTGTCTTCTATATTAAAAGGCGCTCCATAGCCTTTCTCAAAAATAAGCTGCCTTCGAATATGTTCAGGAAGTCTTTTTAAATGCTCGGGATGAACAGGCACGCGCCTTTCATCTTCTTTTCTTGAAGTTCCTATAACTCCCATTTGTAATAAAGCCATGTGTTTTTAAATTGAAACGAATTGCAGACTAATGACATGAGCAAGACGTAAGATTAAAATTACTATTGGATAGTTAATTTCAGGCCGTCAGGCATTAAGCTGACCACCAGGCTTTTAATAATTAAAGAATGCTTAAGAATAAAGCCCCGGTAATTCGCAGAAGAGCTGCGAAAGGATAATTAATATCAACAGATACATAATATGGAGACAAAGATACCATATTAAAACCCATTTAAGAGAAAATAGCCAAGTATTAAGCCTTTAAAGAATAAACCAAGAAACTCAGTTTCTAAATCTTTCTTTTTAATCCTTTCAAAACATCCTATTTTCCCTGTATTAAAGCTAAAAAATCCGGTTCATTCTTTAGGCTGTTCAGATCTGGATCATGCCTTAGGTAGTCATAATTTTCAAAGCCGTTGGCCATGGCTTTCCTGAGATTTTCAATAGCCGCTTTCTTATCATCGATCAATGCATAAAAACAAGCTGCATTATAAACAATGATCGGGTCTTTAGGGTTTTGTTGAATTCCTTTATGCATTTCTATTTTTGCCTCTTCCAAACGTCCCAGCCTTAGTAAGGTAAATGCATAGAATTGGTGCGCACGGGAATCATCGGGGTGATGCAACAAATAATTTGGGTAAAATAATACCGCTCGTTCAATGGTTTCCTGAAGTTTCTTTTTGTCATTTAAAGTTTCGTAGGCCATCTGCAGATCGCCATAGGGCGAATGAAAATCCTCATTAAGCTCCAAGGCCTTGTTAAAATCCCATACAGCTTCAGCATCTCGTTCCATCACTCTGTACAGTCTGCCCCTAACCCAATAGGCAAAATAGTTATTGGGGTCGAAGGCAATGCCTTTTTCTGCAGCGATCAAGGCTTCTTTTGGTTGTTTTTTGTTGTAATAAACCAATCCGAGTGCGCTGTATGCTTCAGATGACGCCGAATCATAGATAAGAGCTTTTAAAGCCGATTCCTCTGCCTTTTGAATCCATTTAGGCTTCTTGTCATGTGTTTCATACAATAAGGCGCAGGCTTCTGCCATTCCTGCATAGGCTGCAGCATATTTAGGATCCAGATCTATGGCGTTTTGAAACAATTCAACGGCCAAAAGAAGGTAGCTCTTTGTATACCTGAACAGAAATTCGCGAGCTCTTAAGTTAGCATCATAGGCGTCGCTATTGGTAGTCGCCCGTTTGCTAAGCGCTACTTTTTCCTTTGTTGATAGTTTGAGTTGCAGGGACTTCACGATCTTTTTTGACACTTTTTCCTGAATAACAAAAATATCCTCAATTTTGCCATGATATATCTCGGCCCAGAGCTGGTTGTCATTTTCAACATCAATTAATGCGGCAGATATTTTTAAATCATCTTTTAGTTTACGCACAGTACCCTGCAAAAGATAGCCGGCCTTAAGTTCCTCACCCAACGACACGTTATCCAGTTGTGAATCTTTGTAACGCATAGAGGTGCTTCGGGAGGCAATTTCCAGATCTTTGATAGCAGATAACCTCACTATGATCTCTTCCGTCAATCCGTCGCTAAAATAATCGCTGTCCTTGTCAGAACTCATGTTCTGAAAAGGCAGAACCACCAGTTTTTTGTGATTAGTCTTATCGGGAAATACTAGAGGTCTAGTTTTTAGTATAGGTTCCTCATCATTTTTAATTTTTTTTATCCCTTTTGGAGACACTTCGTATACCCAGCCAAAAACCAAACTAACCAGAAAACCAATGATCAACAGAAAGATCAGGGTTTTCATAAAGTACGAAGGCGCATCAAAGGTAGGAAGCACAATAGCAGAAACCTGCGCAATGATCCATGCCACTATTAAGTAAGCTATGGCCGATTTAAATACATGACGCCGTTTAAGCTCTGCTATGAATTTTTTTATTTTCACTTCAACATGAAATTATAATCTCCAATCCAACATACTACCCTCCATTGGTATCCAGTTCCCTTTGCTCTCAATCGAGAGTTCAGCAGTTGTATCAACTCATTAAATTATCCATTCTAAAACCGATAAACAATGATTTTGGTCAATTGCATTCAGGACAAATTATCAAGAACACAATTAAATCAGTATAATATCTTACCTTAACAAAAATCTTATATAATGAAACAAGCAAAAAAACTAATGGTGATCACCCTGATTGCTATCATGATGTCGGGTTGCGCCACGGTATTTGGCGGACCTATAACAGCAAAACAAAAAAGAAAACCGGTTCCCGGTGAACAACAACGGCAAATAAGAGTGGTTGCCTTAATTGCCGATATCATACTCTTCCTTCCTGGAACCATTGTAGACTTTGCCACAGGCGCGATCTATAAGCCATAAAAATAGTGACTAACGGCCAGGATTTTCTACAATTCCGGGCTAAAATAACCTTATCACTTACAAATTGACTTATCTGGTTAAACCAAATGCTTATCGGTCTTCGTTGGTAAATAGGAAACGGTTTTGAGGCTTCACTCGTGTAAACTGAAATAGTGAGAACTGAAATAATAAGACCTTAGAATATTTGTCCATAAGATAACCAGATTAAAAACTTCCAATATAAACTTTGAAGCAATGAGCTATACAAATGAATAGTTAATTGCCGGTTCTGTGTAAACTCGGAAAGTCTTACAGATTTTTCTCTGGTTCGTTTTCTTTCACTACATTAGTTGACAGCCAACACCTCTGTACTTCACTTATAAACGCATTGAAGTGCATTTAGACTTACAACAATGAAATTATTTTATTTAATATTGATCTGCATCTCTCCAATAATTGCTCATGGTCAGGTCTCAGCAGCAAGAGAAAAGGTAGAAAATTCATATAAACATTATGAAGCTGCTCTTAAAGAAATTAAATATGCTGTAAGGCAACTGGAAATATGTGAGAACAGCAGTTCAATTGTCACAATTCAGAACTTTGCAAGTGACGCTAATAAAGCGTTAAATACTGCGCGTAATTTTATCGACTATGCTAAAGATCAAGCAAATAATGCAAAAATAGAAGCATCTGAAATTGCTTGCTCAACAGCGGAAGAACAGGCAGATGGTGCAAGAAGATATTTTCATGAAGCTGCAGACAAATTACGTTCTGCTATGGGTCAGTTGAGCAGTGTGCGCTATTATAAGAATAACAAGGGCATTAGTCGGTTACAAAGCTATATGGCAGATGCAAAAAATTACATCGATCAAGGGTTGATAAGACTGAACTATGCCATTATCAAATTGAACGATGCACTTTTAGCCCTGGAAAATTGTAATTAGAATTATTCCGATAGTTTAAATATTTAAATAATTGAGGTAAAAATGGATGCACTATTATTAGACCTGAATTTGTTAAATGCCATTTGGTTAAATTTTGATTCATCATATGAGTATTCTGTTCTATTGATTTTAATGGTTCAATAATATTTGCTTAAGCAAAACAAGTTTGAAATGATATGTATATTAAAATACTTAAAATAGTTTTCATTATCTATTACTCTAAATTTAGATAGAAAGATATTAAAACTCCTAATTATTGATTTCCTATTTTTATTCTATGCCAAAAAAGGACAAGAAATATAACAAACCATTAGACAACTACATCGACAAGTACAAAGGAACTTTTAAACTTAGGTTAACTGATTTCATTGTAAACTGAAATAGTGAGAAAT
>CBDUIO010000199.1:0-4528 GCA_965367355.1 uncultured Flavobacteriaceae bacterium | reverse complement strand
CATCCAAGGATGGTTCTTCAAAAAGATTCAAATATTAAACTGCTCAATACTATTGATGAGCGCTATGATATCCTGTCAGATATAGGCATTGATAATATTGTAATTCAAAATTTTACACAAGAGTATTCAAGACTTACCGCAATAGAATTCATTCGTGATATTCTGGTTAATAAACTAAAAGCAAAAATAGTTGTTGTTGGGTATGATCATCACTTTGGACGAAACAGATCGGCTAACATAGAAGACCTAAAGGAATATGGTGAAGTTTACAATTTCAGAGTAATTGAAATTCCTGCTAAGGATATAGCAAATGTGGCTGTAAGCTCTACCAAAATAAGGAATGCATTAGCTAAAGGTGATGTTACAAAAGCTAATAAATATTTGGGCTATAATTTTATGCTGACCGGTACTGTTGTGAAAGGAAACGGACTTGGAAAAACAATAAATTTCCCAACTGCCAATATAAGTATTGAAGAAACCTATAAACTGATACCTAAAAAAGGTGTGTACATTATCAACTCCATTTTAGAAGATAAGCTTGTCTATGGTATGATGAATATTGGCAAAAAACCAACAGTTAAAGGGAAAAAGAAAACCATTGAGGTCCACTTCTTTGATTATGAGAAAGATATTTACGGACAAAAACTACAAATCAATCTTCTTAAGCGCATAAGAAATGAAGAAAAATTTGATTCAATAGAGTTATTACAAGAACAGCTTCATAAAGATAAACGACTTGCTTTAGCCTATATTGAAACAATTAAAAATGAATAATTTCTTATTCAGGCATATTGATAATTCGGCTTTAATTATTTTTCGGATCATATTTGGGTTACTATGTTTTTTGGAATCTGTAGGGGCCATTTTTACAGGCTGGGTTAAAAGAACATTAATAGATCCTGATTTTACTTTTTCTTTTATTGGATTTGACTGGTTACAGCCATTACCCGGAAATTGGATGTACGCTTACTACGCTCTAATGGGAGTCTTTGGGTTGTTGGTCATGATCGGATTTAAATATAGATTAAGCATCATTGCCTTTACAATAATGTGGACAGCAACATATTTAATGCAAAAGGCCTCTTATAACAATCATTACTATTTACTCGTCCTGTTAAGTGCAATAATGATTTTGATGCCTGCAAACAGGTATTTATCAGTCGACGCCAAACTAAACCCTGAAATAAAAAGCATATCAATGCCTTTATGGTGCAGCTATGTTTTTATTGCTCAAATGTTTATTGTTTACACTTATGGAGCAATTGCAAAATTATATCCTGATTGGCTGGATACTACATTTTTAGAGACCATATTAAAAGGGAAGCAAAATTATTTTTTAATAGGCGACTTTCTTCAGAATAAATCATTGCATTATTTTTTAGCCTACGGAGGAATTCTTTTTGATGGGCTGGTGATTCCTTTACTGCTGTTTAAACCAACTCGAAATTTCGCTTTTATAGCATCTATTTTCTTTCATGTTTTTAATTCAATTGTTTTTCAAATTGGAATATTCCCATATTTATCACTTGCATTTATCCTGTTTTTTTATCCGCCTAAAACAATTAATAACCTATTCCTAAAGAGAAAACAGTTTTATGACAAATCAAGAGTCATTATCCCAAAATACAAAGATGCTTTAATATCACTTTTCTTTATATACTTTACCATACAACTTATACTGCCCTTAAGACATTGGGTTATTGAAGACCATGTTCTCTGGACCGAGGAGGGACACCGTTTGTCATGGCGAATGATGCTCCGCTCTAAATCGGGAATTTCTAACTTCTATATTGTTGACAAAAAGACCAATACGAAGACTAAAATTGATCTTGATCAATACCTGACCAATAAGCAAAGACATCTGGTCTCCACAAAACCAGATGCCATCTGGCAATTTGCTCAACGCTTAAAAAATCAATTTGCTGCCAATGGACAGGATATAGCCGTTTATGTTGACTGCTATGTAAGTATTAATGGAAGGCCTCACAAAAAATTAGTCGACTCTGCATCAGATCTTGCCAGCATTGATTGGAATCCTTATAAACATTCCACATGGTTACTGCCATCAAATTTGGACTGAATTAGAGTTTAACAGTCTAAACTATTTCTTACTTTTGCTTCTTGATGCTGAACTTGTTTCAGTAACTTATTAAAACAAAAAGATATACTCAAAAATGCTGCATGTACCTTTCATTAGAGATAACAAGGATTACGTTATTAAAAGTTTAAAAAAAAGAAGTTTTGATGCGTCAAAAATAATTGCTGAAGTCATAGAAATTGATGAGCAAAGACGAAGTCTTCAAACTAAATTAGATAATATTCTAGCTGAATCTAATTCGCTTTCAAAAGAAATTGGAATCTTATTTAAATCTGGTGAAAAGGAGAAAGCTAATCAATTAAAAGAAAAAACTTCTCATTTAAAAGAAGCTTCAAAAAGCCTTTCTGATGAGTTGAATTCAAAAGCAGAAGCTTTAAACCAATTATTATATACTATTCCTAATGTACCAAATGAATTGGTTCCGGAAGGAAATTCAGAAGAAGATAACGAAGTTGTATTCAAAGCCGGTGAAATTCCTGTATTATCCAATAAGGCGCTCCCACATTGGGATCTTGCTAAAAAGTACGATATCATTGATTTTGAACTGGGGAATAAAATTACAGGATCTGGATTTCCTGTCTACAAAGGTAAAGGTGCCAGATTACAACGAGCATTGATCTCTTATTTTCTCGATAAGAATACTGCAGCCGGTTATACAGAGTATCAGTTACCATATATGGTTAATGAAGCCTCCGGTTTTGGTACAGGACAACTGCCTGACAAGGAAGGGCAGATGTATCATGTTACCGAAGACAATTTGTACCTGATCCCTACTGCAGAAGTGCCTGGAACTAATATCTTTAGGGATGAACTCTTGAATGAAAGCGATCTCCCTATCGCCATTACAGGATACACACCTTGTTTTAGAAGAGAAGCGGGAAGTTATGGCGCACATGTAAGAGGATTAAACCGTTTGCATCAATTTGATAAAGTAGAAATCATAAGAATTGAGCATCCGGACAATTCATATAAGGCCTTGGATGGAATGGTTGAACATGTAAAAGGTATTTTAAAAGAATTGGAACTGCCATATAGAATACTAAGACTTTGTGGTGGAGATCTTGGATTTACTTCTGCCATCACCTATGATTTTGAAGTTTTTTCTACGGCCCAGGACAGGTGGTTAGAAATAAGTTCGGTTTCAAATTTTGAGACCTTTCAGGCCAATCGACTTAAATTAAGATTCAAATCCAACGATGGGAAAAAGCAATTGGCTCATACCTTAAACGGCAGTTCATTGGCGCTACCAAGAGTTTTAGCAGGCATATTGGAGAATTATCAAACAGACAAAGGAATTGAAATTCCGAAAGTTTTAGTACCTTATACTGGTTTTAAACTGATTGATTAATGAGATTTGCCTCAAATTTTTGGGTTTTTTTAATTCTTTCTGCATTACTCTTCAATTGTTCGACTACCAAAACGGTGATCGAGCCTGAATATTCAATGCAAAAAGCCTATGTATTACTTCGTTCTGAGGGCTCTGAGAAAGAAATCAATCAACTTACAGGTATTCTGAATTCTGAATTTCGTTATAATAAAATGGCTTCCGACGTTTTTCACTATCCAATAGGTATGCCCTGGAATAACAATCAGATTTTTTCCAACGCTTATGACAATAATTATGACTACATCGTTTTGATCGATCAGGTTGCCAAATTCACAATAGATAACAGAACCAAGGTAGGTGGAAAATATCAGATAAGATCCTACCACATAAATGCTCCTAATCCGGACTGGATCGATCTTGGACAAAAAACCTGTAATATATCTGTAAAGCAATCCGTAGAAAAATTCAGTCAACAAATCACAAAGGAGATCGTTCCAAATTATGTATCATCCAATACAATAGATGAAGTATCCCCTGATTCAGAAATCCAATCTTCCGGAATCTCTGAAATTGATTATAACCAACTGAAATCATCAGATGAAATGGATGTTGAAATTGAAGAATTGAGAAAACAACTGGAAATTGAAAAAGAGAAAACAAAGAAAGCAATGGCGGAAAAAGAGCGATTGGAAATGGAACATAAGGAAGTCTTGAGTTTTCAAAAGAAAAGAAATCAAGATGTTTTAGAAGGTTTAAAAAAGGAAAAGGAATTAGTAGAAATAAAAAGAAAAGAAAAGCTGGCTGCAGAGGCCAAAGAAAGAGAAGCAAAAATCGCCGAAGTTAAAAAGATAGAAGAAAAACGTGTTGAAGAAAAAAGACTAGATGAGCTGAAAAGAAAAGAAGAGGCCAAATTAAAAGAACTTGCAATAAAGGAGAAAGAAGCAAAACTTGCCGAAGCTAAAAGACTTGAAGAAAAACATCTTGAAGAAGAAAGACTGGCCGAGCTCAAAAGAAAGGAATTGGCCAGATTGAAAGACCTGGAGAAAAAAGAGAATGCAGCAAAACTTGCCGAAGCCAAAAGGCTGGAAGAAAAACGTCTTGAA
>CBDUIO010000198.1:0-4539 GCA_965367355.1 uncultured Flavobacteriaceae bacterium | reverse complement strand
AGTACTATAAGATCAATGAACTGCAAAACAATAATGCAGATGTTCAAATTATTGGGAAAATAACAACTGTAACCGAAGTTCCTCAAAAACAAGGTAAAAGACTGGTAGCAACATTCCAAGATGAAACAGGAGTCATGGAACTGGTCTGGTTTAGAGGTCATAAATGGATCAGGCAAAGTTTAAAAATGGACACTCCTTACGTTGTTTTTGGCAAAGTCAACTGGTTCAATGGTAAATTTAGCTTACCTCACCCCGACATGGAATTGCTTGAAGAACATGAAAAAAGTCTACGTTCTGCCATGCAACCGGTTTATCCATCAACAGAAAAATTGACTAACAAGGGAATTTCAAGTAGAGTATTAAGCAAAATAATACAGCAATTATTTCTTGAGACAAAAGGAAAATTTGTTGAAACATTGTCTGAAAACTTGCTTACAGAACTTAAATTAATTTCGAAAAGTGAAGCCCTATTCAATATTCATTTTCCGAAAAATCATGAGCTGCTCTCCAAGGCTCAATTCAGGTTAAAATTTGAGGAATTATTTTACATTCAATTGCAACTAATAATTAAAAATTTAATCCATAAATCAAAAATTAAAGGCTTTACATTTTCAAAAGTTGGACATAACTTCAACAGCTTTTTTCAAGAGCATTTACCATTCGAATTAACCAACGCTCAGAAACGGGTGATCAAGGAAATTAGACAAGATTTGGGCAGCAATGCACAGATGAATCGATTATTGCAAGGTGATGTAGGTTCCGGAAAGACCATAGTGGCGCTAATGTCAATGTTAATAGCACTTGACAACGGTTTTCAAGCCTGTTTAATGGCTCCGACTGAAATTTTGTCAGTCCAGCACTATAATGGGTTACACGAGCTATGTAAAGATTTGAATATCAGTATTAAACTGTTAACTGGATCAACTAATACTTCAGATAGACGAAAAATTCATGAAGATCTTGAAAATGGCGAATTACAGATCCTGATAGGCACTCATGCGTTGATTGAAGATAAGGTGAAATTCAAGAATTTAGGTCTTGCAATTATTGATGAACAACACCGGTTTGGAGTCGCGCAAAGAAGCAAACTTTGGAAAAAAAACACCTCCCCTCCACACGTGCTTGTCATGACCGCAACACCAATTCCGAGAACCTTGGCAATGTCTGTTTATGGAGATTTAGATATCTCTGTAATTGACGAATTACCACCGGGAAGAAAAGAGGTAAAAACAGTTCATCGATATGACAAAAACCGATTGAATGTTTTTAGGTTTATCAGAGATGAAATTTCTAAAGGAAGACAGATCTATATTGTTTATCCATTGATAAAAGAGAGTGAAAAAATGGATTATAAGGATTTGATGGATGGATACGAAAGTATCTCACGAGAATTCCCAATGCCCAAATATCAAATTTCAATAGTTCATGGAAAAATGAAATCGGCAGATAAGGATTTTGAAATGCAAAGATTCATTAATGGTGAAACTCAAATTATGGTTGCCACAACCGTTATTGAAGTTGGTGTTGATGTCCCAAATGCTTCGGTTATGGTAATAGAGAGTGCCGAACGCTTTGGTTTATCTCAATTACACCAATTACGGGGTCGTGTAGGTCGTGGAGCTGAGCAAAGCTATTGCATACTCATGACCAGTCATAAATTGAGCAATGATAGTAGAACCCGACTGGAAACCATGGTTAGAACTAATGATGGTTTTGAAATAGCAGAAGTAGACTTACGATTGCGAGGCCCAGGTGATATCATGGGAACTCAGCAAAGCGGTGTGCTAAATCTTAAGATCGCTGATATTATTAAAGACAATGATATTTTACAGCATGCGCGATATTACGCCAAAAAAATCCTGAATGATGATGCTTCTCTAACAAAACCTGGTAACAAAGTGCTTTTAAGTACCTATAAACAATTGAGTAAGTATAAGAATATCTGGAACTATATTTCATAAAAAAAGCCCAACTGGGCAGTTGAGCTTTTTATTATTTTATTTTTAAAATTACATGACTCCTAATTCCTTTAAAAGTTTTTCCGAATTTGCCTTTACATTAGCAGGAGGATTCAATGACAAAGATTTTTTTAAATACTTGATAGCATTCTTTTTATCTCCCATGATTTTGTAGCATTCTCCTAGACTGTCATGAACATTTGCATTTGTTGGATTGTCCGCAACATTCTTCTTGAAAAATTTTAAGGCCAAATCATAATCCTTTTCATTGAGCAATTGGTATCCCAAATTATTTAATTGGTTCATATTAGCCATGCTCGCAGCCTCGTTTATATACTTTTTGGATTCTTCTGTTTTACCCATTTTGTATAAAATGCGACCTTTTAAAGTTAAATTATTGAACGTTTTTTGACTAAAGAATTGTCCCTCAATAGCCTTGTCCACCCAAGCTAAAGCTTCGTTTAAGTCCCCACCATTATTAAGTGCAAATGTCGCCGCCTGCTCCCAATTTTGCCTATTGAATCCTAATTCGCCTTTTGCTTTTTCTCTAAATTCATCCAATACAATCTTAGTTACATCAACTTCAATTTTAAAAGGAATTTCCTTCTTCTCCCAAACAAGTGATACAATAGCGGAATTAGGTGTTACAGTATTGAATTCATAGGTAAGTAATTCTCTGTGAGGAACAGAATTGGTAATAACCTCAGCTCTTAATGCATCCTTGCTTACATCATAGAAAAAACTTCCCCAGGAATCCTTATCATGAGACAATATTATGGTAGCTTTGTTATCTGGTTTCAACTCTACATGGAATCCATATTTTCCTGCTTTAACAGGCTTGCCTTCCACCTTAACATCATGAGAGAAATAGATAATTGTATTTTCGTCTGCTCCAGCTCGCCAAGGGGCTTCAGTTGCAGTTCCAAAGCCTAAATTATTCATCCCATAAGGCACTATTGTTCCCCAGATTTCACGACCATTTACTCTTGGTCTGGAATACTTAATTGCAATATCAGTTGTTCCTACACGCTGCATAACTTTGGCCTTTTGGCTGATATCTGGTACATTAATTTGCGAAAATGCGCTAAAATTGATGCAAATCAATAAGCACAATGATAATTTGATTAGAATACTTTTTTTCATTTTGGTTACGATTAATTGGTTTTCATTTTCAATTTATGGACAAATTCCATTGATTCATGTTAGAATTTTGTTAATATAAAATTTGCTAACGTTAATTACTTAGATTTACAAAATATAAAAAGGTGCTGAAGTATACAGCACCTTTTCTCTTTAAATTCTTTTATGATAATTCCCTCCCAGGAAATTAATCGTCATCATACATTTCATCAAGCTTTTCTTTTTGTTTGCCAAACTTTTCTTTTCCTTCCTCCAGGGATTCTTTTAATCTTTTGGTGCGCCCTTCTACTTTGTCGATAATTGCTTCTTTCTCTTTTATTTGTTCTTCCGTTAAAGTGCCTTCTGCTTTTGCCTTTTCTAATCGCTCTTTGGCAGCAGCTAATCTTTTATTGCTTTGACTAATTAATTCTTCTTTATTTTCCAAACTCTTTTCTTTTTCTTGAAGTTTAGATTTTGCTTCAGCAGCTCGTGCCTGACCAAATTCTTTTCCTTTCAGGTCTCCTTTATTTTTCCCGTATTGATTACCTTCATTACCCTCCTTCTTTTCCTTAATCATTTTCTTTTGCTTCTTCTCAACACCATCATCATTATCACTATCAAGATCTCCATCATCCTTATTTCGCATATCTTTTATTTCCATGCGCTCTTCTTTCAGCTCTTCTCTTTTTTCTTTCATCTCTGCTTTACGAGCTTCTTTTTTTTCCTGCATTTCAATTTTCATTTTTTCTCTTTCTTCTGGAGTAGCATCTTTCATTTTCTCTTTTATTCCCTTCATTTCCTGCTTTTTCTCATCAGACATTTTTTGTCCTTTCCTTTCCAGTTTATCTGCCTTAATTTCCAGTTTATCCTTTGCTTTGTCAGATTTTCCTTGCGCAAAGGCTGTTTGGTTACTAGCAATGAATAGTAATCCCACTAATACTAATACAATTTTTAAGTTTTTCATATTTTAAATTTTATCTAATTCGTTTAATTCATTTTCTAACTCCTTGGCTTCTTTATCTATTTCTTTAGAAATGTCTTCAGCCTCAGTTTCAATAGCCTCAATCTGCTCCACGGCAGCTTCGGTTTCTGCTTCTTCCTTTTTAGTTTCCCTACAGGAAAGAACTCCAATGACAAGAAATGCAATTAATAGTTTAAATACTGTTCTCATGATATTTATTATTTATATTTTTTTGTTTTAAAGCCACTTTGCCTACGTTAAGCAAAGTCCTATCTTTGTGACTTCATAAAATTACAATTTTATACATGAAGATTTCTTATAATTGGCTTAAGCAATTTATCAATACCAGTTGGAATGCAGAAAAAATCGCTGAACTGCTCACAGATTTGGGATTAGAAGTTGAAGGTATTGAAGATTATCAATCGGTTAAGGGTGGACTGGAAGGTGTTGTTGTGGGAGAAGTATTAACCTGTGATCAACATCCTAATGCCGACCGTTTAA
>CBDUIO010000197.1:0-4561 GCA_965367355.1 uncultured Flavobacteriaceae bacterium | reverse complement strand
AACCCAAATTTAACTCAAAACCCAGGATTTTAATAAAAGTATAATTAAACAAAACATGATAATGAAAAAATTAACAATTATAGGATTACTGATGTTAGCCTTCATAGGTTTTAACTCATGCTCAGAAGATGACGATTTGGTGTTTACTGCAGTGCCTCCGTCTGAAGGTGTTGTTTTTACAAATACATTTTTACCGGAATATGTTTTAACACCTCAAACAGCAGGCAATTTAGCAGAACGTTTTACTTGGTCTGATGCTTATTTTGATGTACCAACACCTGTAACATATCAATTACAAAAATCGCTGTCAGGTATATTTGATGACGAAAACATTCTTGTTGGCTCAACAGGTGGCAATGAACTTGGTGTTTCTGTTGGTCAAATGCTTAGCTACGCTGCTGAAGCGGGATTGGACAATGACCCTGAAACTGAAGCTCCTAATTCCGGAGAGATCCATTTTAGAGTTAGAGCTTATGTAGGTCTGGATACAGATACCCAGGCATACTCTCCTACAATAACACTTAATATAGTTCTACCTGAAATCGTTGAAGGTGGTGGCGGTGGAGCTTTTGAGGTCTCAAGTTGGGGCGTTGTAGGAAATGGTTATAATAATTGGGGAGCGGCTGATGGTCCACTTGATGGTCTTTTCTATACTACTTCTACTGCAGGTGTTATTGTGTCTTACGTTAACTTATTAGATGGTGAAATCAAGTTTAGAGAAAATAATGACTGGGGATCTAATTTGGGTGACGATGGAAGTGGTAGCGCTTTAGTGCCAGATGGAGCAAATATTCCTGTTTCTGCGGGTGATTATAAAATTACTATTAATACAAATGATAATACTTACACAATTGAAGAATTTTCTTATGGAGTTGTAGGTTCCGCTTTCAATAATTGGGGTAATACTCCCGGTGTTTCAGATGCAAAACTTTACTATGACTATACAACTGATACATTTAAGGCTAATGTTAAATTATTTGACGGTGAATTTAAAATTAGGGTGAATAATGACTGGGGAACAAATTATGGAGATACAGGAGTTGACGGTGTCTTAGACCAAAATGGTGATAACATCCCTGTAAGTGAAGGACATTATTTAATAACTCTAAATCCGAATGATCTAAGCTACACCATTGAAGAGGCAACTGTATTAGGAGTTACAGGCTCTGCCTATAACAATTGGGGACAAGATCTATGGGATCATGATGGTGATGCGGGCACCCCTGACCAGCTGATTTCTGATGCCGCATTAACTGAAATACAGCCTGGAGTTTGGTTTGCTGAAAATATTACATTATTGGCAGGTGAAGCTAAATTCAGAGAGAATAATGACTGGGGAACCAATTATGGTGACTCAGGAGCCGATAATATTTTAGATCAAGATGGCGATAATATCCCAGCCGCAGCAGGAAATTACGTGATCTCTATTGATTTTAATGATCTAGATGGTCCAAAATATAGACTAGGTAAAAGAAATTAAATATTTATTTAAAACAATTAAAAAGGGCTATCAGTTTTATATTGATCAGCCCTTTTTATACAATAACTATTAGCTATGAAAAAAATTACATTTCTTTTTTCTTTCTTGTCCTTCTTCTTTACTGTTGCTCAGACTCAGTTAGTGGAGTATGATATAAATCCATGTACATTTCAGGAAGGAGATAACATCACGATTACTTTTGAAGGCAGCAGTATCAATGAATCAACATGGGGAGTTGCAGGTAATGCCCTTTATCTTTGGGCTTGGTCCTTCGATACAAATGACGAGAATACTCAAGATTGCCCAACAAACGGAACCTGGACCTCATCAAGTGAGACCAACAGACTTACATACAATAGTGGTTCGGATACATATTCTATTTCTTTTGTACCTACAACCTTTTACGATAGAACCGGTCTCGGCCGCATTGGATTTTTAATAAAAGCCAAAGATGGAACGGGAGATAAGAAATCCCAAGACATAACAGCAGAAATTGGCGAAAATAATTTTCAAGTTATTTTCAGTTCTCCAACAGAACCTACTACTCTTATAAACTCAGGAGACGATTTAACAATAA
The DNA here is from genome assembly GCA_965367355.1 of uncultured Flavobacteriaceae bacterium. Taxonomy (GTDB): domain Bacteria; phylum Bacteroidota; class Bacteroidia; order Flavobacteriales; family Flavobacteriaceae; genus Site-B1. Next base: position 2,504 of record CBDUIO010000197.1, on the reverse strand, counting down.
CAGCAACTAATACTTGTGGCAATGCCGATTATGTTTTAAAGGCCAATGGTTCCATAATTAATTCTCAGTCTAATACTTCATCGTACACCTATACCGATATGAATATTACCGAAAACAAATCATATAGTCTCGAAGTAACGTTGGATGGTGACACACAAATAATTAAAGGCTTTGCGCTTTTAGATCATTCTACCGTCAGCGCCATAATGCCTCAAAACTATCAAGATGGCATAAATTACGACGATTCTGACCCAACTAAGGCAACCTTGGTACTCTATGCAACAGGAAAAGATTTTGTTTATGTTGCAGGCAGTTTTAATAACTGGGTTCCAACTGCAGCTCATGCTATGAAGCGTGATTTTACAAGAAATAATAAATTCTGGATTACCTTGGAAGGCTTAACCCCTGGACAACTAGAAACATATCAATATTGGGTGGTTGATAGAACGCCACTTACAGATACTCAATCTTTAGTTAAGGTTGCAGACCCATACTCGACACTTGTACTAAACAATTTTGATGATCCATACATTCCGGCTTCTACTTATCCCGATTTACCTCCATATCCTGAAGAAGGAGATACATTTGAAGTTTCAGTCTTGCAAACAGATCAAACGCCTTACAATTGGCAGGTGACCAATTTCAGTAAACCGAAAAAGGAAGATCTAGTGGTATATGAAGCACTTATAAGAGACTTTGATGCTGATAGAAACTTCCAGGATCTTATTGATAAAATTGATTATTTTAAAAACTTAAATATCAATGCCATAGAACTTATGCCTGTGATGGAGTTTGAAGGTAACGAAGGCTGGGGCTATAATACAGCACATCATATGGCTCTAGATAAGTTTTATGGACCAGCTGATAAATTAAAAGAATTTATTGATCTGTGTCACCAAAACGATATTGCCGTCATTCTTGATATCGCGTTAAACCATGCATTTGGAAGGAATTCAATGGTTAGAATGTGGGCAATAGACCCTGATGGTAATGGTTACGGACCACCAAGTTCTGAAAATCCATATTTTAACGAAACCGCCAGACATGCTTACAGCGTAGGTGAGGATTTTGATCATTCCAATGCATTTACAAAAGTTTATGTTAAACGGGTTATTAAACATTGGATTGAAGAATTCAAAATTGATGGCTTTAGGTGGGATCTAACCAAAGGATTTACACAACTGTGTACCTCAGGGGATGAATCATGTACAAATGGAACTCCGGCAGATCGAGTAGCTATTCTCAAAGATTATGTCGATTATTCCTGGAGCTTGGATGAAACACATTATGCTATTTTTGAGCATTTAGGCAGCGATTCAGAAGAACAACAATGGGCCAATTACAGGTTAGGTGATGCGATTCCCAAAGGAGTCATGATGTGGAGTGAAATGTGGAATGATTATAAAGAACTCGCAAATGGAAATTCCAGTAATTTCGATCGAATGGGTCATACTGCTCATGGATTTACAGAAAAAAGAACTCTTGGATACCCGGAAAGCCATGATAAAGACAGGATCATGTACGAAATGACAGAATTTGGCGGTGGAAGTGGTTTTGACCTGAACACATCATTAACAAGAATGTCAGCATTAGGAGCCGTAACTATTCCTATACCAGGTCCTAAAATGATCTGGCATTTTGCAGACCTTGGAATGGATGATTCCATTTGGACTTGCAATGATAGCTCCGTAAATTCTGATTATGACGGGAACAACGATGGTGATTGCAAATTGGATACAAAACCTCAGCCGCAATGGACGGAAAACTGGTTGGGAGACCCTAACAGAAGTCAAGTCCGCAGTGATTGGGCAAGACTCATTGAATTAAAAATCAATGAAGATGTCTTTGAGGGAGATTATGCCATCAATTCAGGAACCCAAACTCCACGAATTTATGTTTTTGACAATTCATTGCCAGCTTCCCAATTAAAAAATGTCGTGATTTTAGCCAATTTTTCAACATCAGCTCAAAATGTAACTCCTGATTTTCCGTATATAGGAACCTGGTATGACCTGATGGACGAAACCGGCAGTACATCAATAGAAGTTTTAGATACCGAAGATCAAATAAGTATCCCGGCCGGTGGATTTAAAATTTATGGAAACCAAAGTTCAATTGCATTGGATACTGATGATATATTAGGTCAGGAATCATTTGCCATTTTCCCAAATCCGGCTACGTATTCATTTAAATTAAATAAAAATGTTAGCCATTTAGTTATTTACGATATAACTGGAAAATTAATTGTAGAATACAAAGGGACTTTTGAAAAAGGAGAATCTTTTGATATTTCAAATCTAAAATCTGGGATTTACATTGTTGAACTGAAAAATAAATTTGACCAAAAAATGTCATCAAAATTGATCAAATTATAAAACAAACTAAAAAATAAAAAAGCTTCAATAAATATTGAAGCTTTTTTTTGTGCGGGCGGGGAGACTCGAACTCCCACACCTCGCGGCACTAGATCCTAAGTCTAGCGTGTCTACCAATTCCACCACGCC
>CBDUIO010000196.1:0-4568 GCA_965367355.1 uncultured Flavobacteriaceae bacterium | reverse complement strand
AGGAATCAGATATAATTCCGCACAGGAACTATGTAGTAATCTGTTTTCCAAGAGTATAATTACAAAGATTGCTTCGTGACGTTGTTACTCGAAATGACGAATTCATAATTCTATGTCTTACTAGGCTTGTCGAAGAATAAATAAAATCTTATTTTTATAGAAAGTAATCAACCGCATGTTCTCATCTGAATTCTGTAAGAATTGTGAAGCTCCTCTAAAAGAAGAGTTCAAATATTGTCCGGAATGCGGACAAAAAGTTCATGAAGATCTGAGCTTAAAGGTGTTGTTCAATAATACGATAAGTAATTACTTTTCTGTTGATGCCAGATTTTTCAGAAGTTTTATCCCATTAATGTTTCGTCCCGGCTATGTTGCCAGAAAATTTGTTGAAGGAAAACGGTTGACATATTTGCATCCAGCTCAGTACTATTTATTTGTTTCGGTTGTATTCTTTTTTATTCTGTCCTTCAAAGTTAGAGAATATAATGCAGCGGCTGATAAAGCCATTAAAGAAGGATTTAAGTTGGAAAAAACAATAAACACCGACAAGAAAACTGATTCTCTTCCCAATATTAAATTAGATTCTACGTCTATTTCAAAAATTAAGGAGCCTTTGTTGAAAAACCCAAAAATTGCAAATGCAATAGGTGAGGAGGACATGAAAGTTTTGGATTCTGTGTTAACTGCAGACCTTTCCAAACCATCTAAGAATGAACTCAATTTTGGATATAACACCAAAGCCTTAGATTCCCTGTTAGCTATCGATGCATCAGAAGAAGAAATGTTCAAAGTGCTTGGATTGGGTGAAAATCCAAATTTCATTAAAAAGGCATTTTCGAGACAATTAATTAAGTTTCATAAGCAGGAAGGAGGCGGAATTGTTCAGGCATTTTTTGATAGTATTCCTATTGCGCTGTTTTTCTTATTGCCAATATTTGCCTTTATTTTGAAACTGTTTTACTGGAGAAAAGGAAGATTCTCATATCACCTTGTATTTAGCTTCTATTACTTCACTTTTTTGTTTATAATCATGGCCATACTTATTGGAGTTAACTCATTTTTATGGGATATTCCGGGTTGGCTTGATGGACTTATAATTTTGTACTGTTTTGTGTATTTGTGGTTGTCAATGCATTATTTTTACAAACAAGGCTATTTCCTGACACTTATAAAAAGCGGGTTGGCAACTTTTATTTATATGCTAATGATACTGCCATTTGCTTTAGGAATAATTGCAGCGGCATCTTTTTTCTTTTACTAGTGTTTAATTAAAGCTTGTTCTTTAAATATTTTCCAGTAACAGAGTCTTTATTTGCTGCAACGGCTTCAGGCGTACCATGAGCAACCAAATATCCTCCGTTCTCACCACCTTCAGGTCCAAGATCCAGAATATGATCAGCACATTTAATAAGTTCGAGATTGTGCTCTATAACTATTATGGAATGTCCTTTATCAATTAAAGCATCAAAAGATTTTAACAGCTTTTTTACGTCATGAAAGTGAAGACCGGTTGTTGGCTCATCAAAAATAAAAAGTGTTTTTTCAGATGAATTTCCCTTACCTAAAAAGGAGGCTAATTTAATACGTTGTGCCTCTCCACCGGAAAGGGTTGATGAACTCTGTCCTAAAGTTACATAACCTAAACCTACATCCTGTAAAGGTTTTAACTTGGTTTGAATTTTTTTCTCCTTATTTTCTTCAAAGAAGCTTATAGCATCATCAATTGTCAGATTCAAGATGTCATCAATCGATTTATCTGCAAATGTAACCTCTAAAACTTCTTTTTTAAAGCGCTTGCCATTACATGTTTCACATTCTAAATGAACATCGGCCATGAACTGCATTTCAATGGTGACTTCGCCTTCACCCTTGCAGGTTTCACATCTGCCTCCGTCAACGTTAAAGCTGAAATGTTTTGGCTGATACCCCCTTATTTTACTCAGCTTTTGACCGGCAAATAAAGCTCGAATATCATCATAAGCCTTAATGTAGGTAACAGGATTTGATCTTGATGACCTTCCAATTGGATTTTGATCAACAAATTCTATCTTTTGAATATTGCTAAAATTACCTTCAAGCCTTGTGAACTGTCCGGGTTTATCACTAAAATCGGTTAATTGTTTTTGAAGTGCCGGAAACAATATTTTTTTTACCAAGGTGCTTTTTCCACTTCCTGAGACTCCCGTAACAACAGTTAGCACCCCTAAAGGAAATGAAATATCTATATTCTTAAGGTTATTCTCTCTGGCTCCAATAATATCAACATGATATTTATGATGTCGTCTTTTTGTAGGAACTTCAATTTCCAAACTACCATTTAAATATTTGGCTGTAAGTGAATCTGAAGCTAAAATATCCTCATAAGTTCCACTCGCGACAACATGACCACCAAAAGTTCCTGCTTCCGGACCTATATCTATAATTTCATCTGAAGCCTGCATGATATCTTCATCATGTTCAACAACAATTACGGTATTTCCCAGGTCACGCAAGGATTTTAAAACAACGATAAGTCTTTCTGTGTCTTTAGGATGCAATCCAATACTTGGTTCGTCCAAAATATACATAGATCCCACTAAACTACTTCCAAGTGAGGTGGCCAGATTAATACGCTGACTTTCACCACCAGAAAGTGTGTTTGATTTTCTGTTTAGTGTGAGATAATCCAGACCAACATTTGATAAAAAAAGAAGTCTGTTTTTAATCTCCTTAAGCAGTCTGTCTGCTATTTTAGCATCATAATCGTTCAATTCTAATTGATCGAAGAATCCTTTTAATTTATTTAACGGAAGTTCAACCAGATCGGTAATAGTGGCATTACCAATTTTCACAAAATTTGCTTCTTCACGCAGACGCTTACCATTACAGATTTTGCATTTTGTTTTACCTCTATAACGAGAAAGCATGACACGATTTTGAATTTTATAGGCTTTTGATTCCAACTCTGCAAAGAATGAGTTTAAGCCGTCAAAATAAGAATTACCATCCCAAAGAAGTTGTTTTTGTTTTTCACTAAGTTCAAAAAATGGTTTGTGAATCGGGAAATCAAAATGGTGAGAATTATTAACCAATTGATCCCTGTAGTAGCTCATGCTTTCTCCTCGCCATGGGAAAATGGCATTTTCATAAACAGATAATCCTGTATTTGGTATAACCAGATCTTCATCAATCCCTATAATATCGCCATATCCTTCACATTTTGGGCAAGCACCATAAGGATTATTAAAACTGAATAGGTGGATGTTTGGTTCTAAAAACGATATGCCATCCATTTCAAATTTATTACTAAAAGATCTTTGTTTACTATCTGATAAAGATTCGATAATGCATTCTCCCTTACCTTCAAAAAATGCAGTTTCAATAGCATCTGCTAGACGGTTATAAAAATCTTCTTCATGTTTTACGACAACTCTGTCTACAACAAGGAAAATATTCTTAATATTATTTTTTAAGCTATCAGCTTCATCAATTCTTCTAACAGAATTATTTACTTTTATTCGTGCATATCCCTGTTGATTCAAGACCTTTAACTTATCATCCATATCTCTCCCTTTTTCTAAATGAATAGGAGCGAGGAGCAGGAGTTTTTCATCATCGTCAAAGTTTTTCACGTGATTAAGAACATCAGATACCGTATCTTTTTTTACTTCCTTTCCAGACTTCGGAGAATAGGTTTTACCAATTCGGGCGAATAAAAGCTTTAAGTAGTCATAGATTTCAGTAGATGTCCCAACAGTTGACCTTGGATTTGTAGAATTTACTTTTTGCTCAATGGCAATTGCCGGGGCAATGCCTTTTATGTAGTCAACCTTTGGTTTATTTAATCTACCCAGGAATTGTCTGGCATAACTGGAAAGGCTTTCCACATAGCGTCTTTGTCCTTCTGCATAAAGAGTATCAAATGCTAAACTGGACTTTCCGGACCCTGATAATCCTGTGATGACTACTAACTTATTTCTAGGTATTACAACATCTATATTCTTCAAGTTATGCAATTTTGCACCTTTAATTATGATGTTATTTTTAGGATTTACTTGAGAAATGTTAGTGATCATAAGCGTTTTCACAGAATAATTTTGCAAAGATACTATAAGTAATTAAGCTTAAAAAATAGATTTGAAAATTAAAGTTCATCGAAAATAGTCGGTTTTTTTTGCATTTTACAATTGTTTGTTGTTATATTTGGCATTCTATTAATCTTAAATCATAATATTTGCCTATAGCAAAACATTACTTTTAAAGTATTAACCCCAAGCTAAGAAGACTTCTTCTGTGCGACTAAAAGTAATGATTATGACAAAAGAGACAATCACAGACGCTGTATTGGTATCTAACTACATTAAAGGTGATGAATCATCCCTTTCTATTCTAATTAACAGACACAAACAAAGAATTTACAGTTTTATCTATTCAAAAGTTTTAGACAGAGATATTACTGAAGACGTTTTTCAGGACACCTTTATTAAGGTTATTAACACACTAAAAAAGGGTGCTTATAATGAAGAAGGAAAATTTCTTCCATGGGTAATGCGAATAGCACATAACCTTGTAATTGACCATTTTAGAAA
>CBDUIO010000195.1:0-4576 GCA_965367355.1 uncultured Flavobacteriaceae bacterium | reverse complement strand
CTACTATTAATGATGATTGTGAGATCAAAACAAGAACCAAGTTTTTTGATGAATTAGAAGGTGAGATAAAAAAGGCCAGAGGAAAAACAATAGTTTTGGCAATTCATCATCCCATGTTTACTAATGGATCTCATGGTGGTCAATATCCTTTTGGGAGTCATATGTCTCCTTTGCCTGTTCTGGGTACATTAAAGAATATAATTAGAAAAACAGGTGGTGTAACAACAGTCGACATTCAAAACAAACTGTACAACGATTTCAGAAAACGTATAATTACCTTATCTCAGGAAAATGATAAGACCATTTTTGTATCCGGACATGATCATAATCTGCAGTACATTGTTCAGGATAATTTACCTCAAATAGTAAGTGGATCAGGTTCCAAAGTTAACGCGACTCGAAATATTGGTTATGGGCAGTTTTCTTATGGTACACCAGGTTATGCAAGGCTCGATGTTTTTAAGGATGGCTCATCGATTGTTCGGTTCTATTCAGCAAAAGATGATAAATTGGTATTTCAAAAAGAAGTTCTTCAACAGGACGAAAAAAAGAATTTCACAACCTATCCTATATCGAATATTAAAGAAAAAGCGTCGTCAATTTATACTAAAGAAGAAATCTCTAAAGGCAAAACATATCGAAAACTTTGGGGCGAACGATACAGAAAATATTATGGCACCAAAGTTGTTGCACCAGTTGTAGATCTTGATACTTTATTTGGAGGATTGACGCCAATTAGAAAAGGTGGAGGCCATCAATCAAAATCACTGCGATTAAAGGACAAAGCCGGGAGAGAATATGTAATGAGAGCCCTACGCAAGAATGCGATTCAATATATGCAGGCAGTTGCTTTTAAAGATCAGTATATCGAAGGAAAATTTAATGATACGTATGCAGAAAGTCTCTTGCTGGATATTTTTACCGGAGCGCATCCTTATGCTCCCTTTACCATAGCAACATTATCAGATGCAGTAGGAATTTTTCATACTAATCCGGTTTTATATTATGTGCCTAAACAAAATGCTATGGGTCATTTTAATGATGAATTTGGAGATGAATTGTACATGATAGAAGAACGTACTTCAGATGGACATGGTGACAAAGCAAGTTTTGGATTTTCAAATGAATTATTGAGTACAGACGATATGTTAAAAGCCCTTAATAAAAATGAAGATCATGTATTGGACGAATCATCTTATATAAGAGCACGCTTGTTCGATATGTTAATTGGTGATTGGGACAGGCATGAAGACCAATGGCGATGGGCAAGTTTTAAAGAAGACGGCAAAACAGTTTACCGACCCATTCCTAGAGATAGAGATCAGGCATTTTCCATTATGGCAGATGGTTCATTATTGAATATTGCAACGACTGTTATTCCCACTTTGAGATTGATGCGAAGTTATGATGAAGAATTAAAAAGCCCTAAGTGGTTTAACATAGAACCATATCCATTAGATATCGCATTGATTAATCAATCTGATAGAGATGTTTGGGATAGGGAAGTACAACATATAGTCAGGAATCTGACAAATGATGTCATTGATGAAGCATTCACTTATTTTCCTGTTGAAGTTCAGGATGAAACTATTGAAGTTATTAAAAGAAAATTAAAAGGCAGAAGATTTAACCTTCAGAGCATCTCAGATAGTTATTACGATCACATCAACAAATTTGCCGTAATTAAAGGAACCAATAAAGATGATTGGTTTGATGTCGAAAGATTGCCAAATGGTGAGACTAAAGTAACGGCTTATAGAATTAAAAAAGGCGAAAAAGGGGAAGTGTTTCATGAGAGAACGTATACTAAATATGATACTAAAGAAATTTGGATATATGGATTAGATGATGAAGATCTATTTAATGTTTATGGTGAAGGGAATGATTTCATAAGAGTTCGGTTAATTGGCGGACAAAACAAGGATACGTATAACATTGTAAATGGAAATAAAGTAAATTTATACGATTATAAGTCTAAGGGAATAGAATTAATTACAAACAAGGGAAGAAAAAAATTGACAGATGATTATGAAACCAATGTTTATGATTACAAAAAGTTAAAGAACAGCTCAAATCAAATCATTCCAAGCATTGGGTCTAATCCCGATGACGGCCTTAAAATAGGCTTTACTAACACGTATACAAATTATGGCTTTGTGCGAAATCCTTTTACATCACAGCATGTTTTTTCCGGCGCCTATTACTTTGCTACACAGGGGTTTGATTTAATGTATAATGGGGAATTCTCTAAAGTAATTGGGAACATGAATTTAGAATTTAATTCCCATATAACAAGCCCCAATTTTTCCATAAATTTCTTTGGATTCGGTAACGAAACTCCTAATCCTGAAGCGGATGAAAGTGATGGCATTAATGCTGATATGGATTATAATCGTGTGAAGATCAGTTCCATTAAATTATTACCTTCTCTAATTTGGAGAGGTAGATTTGGAGCGAGTTTTAAAGTTGGGCTTGCTTATGAATCCTTTGAAGTTGAAGAAACTGCAGGCAGATTTATTAATGAATTTATTGGTGATAATATTGAGGTTAGCAATAATTTCTTCGGATTTGATGCAAAATATCATTATGCCAATTCAGATAATAAAGCCTTTCCAACATTGGGAATGATGTTTGCTATTGCAACAGGATATCGAAATAATGTGGATACATCTCAGGGATTTGGATATTTAATTCCGGAAATAGCTTTTGATTACAAACTTGTACCAAACGGTCAATTAGTTCTGGCCACTAAATTAAAAGGACACATCAATTTTGGTGATGATTTTGAGTTTTATCAAGCCGCAAATATTGGTGCAAATAATGGCTTAAGAGGATACAGAAACGAACGATTTACAGGGAAAAATGCTTTTGTGCAAAGCACTGATGTAAGATTGAATTTACGCAAGATAAAAACAGGATTATTACCACTTAATATTGGATTCTATGGCGGGATTGATTATGGACGTGTTTGGCTGGAAGGAGAAGATTCAGATAAATGGAACAACTCAATTGGAGGAGGAGTTTTTGCGAATGCCGCAAATATGATGACTTTTAATTTATCTGCTTTTAACAGTTCTGATGGTGCCAGATTCGCTTTTAAATTAGGATTTGGGTTCTAATGATATTATTCGATTTTTAGCTCATACAAATTGCATCCAACTAAGAACGTTGATTCATCAGCCAGATAAATTGTGTTGTTATCCTTAAAAAATACACTTTCCTTTTGTGTAATAAATTCAAATTTATACTCTTTAACTTTCCCTTTAAAAAAAGCATCACCCTTAAAATCAGAAAATACTAATAAGGCTGTAGGTGTTAATAAAGCAACTTTGCTTTTGTCGGGACTAATATCTGCTGAGGTCGTCCAGCATGTAATTTGATTACAATACGCTTGATATGTCTCTATTTTTTGTGCTTCATAAGTCCCGGGAATTGCAGGGATCTTATACATGGTTGTTTTACCATGTTGCCCTTCAACTCTACTTTTCGTAAACAAATAAAGACTATCATTTAAATAAAAAAAGGCTTCGCAATCAAAATATTGTTCCTTCTTTTTTGGAGGAAATTTTTTCTGATCTTGAAAATTAAAAAAGATCTTTTCAGGGCTTACAGGAACCTTGCTTTCTAAATCCTCTTTTTTAATTTTTAATACTACCAAATCCTTTCTTTTATTTTTATTATTTCCAAAATCACCAACATAGAGGTTTCCTTTTTCGTCTGTAGCTAAATCTTCCCAGTCATTGTTTTTTTCGTTTAACTTGATGGATGTTACAATTTCTCCTTTATAATTTGTTCCAAATACTAAAGACGAATTTCCCGCATCATTTACCATCCATATCAGATCAGAACCAGGTACAATTTGAGCTCCTGAAACTTCCCTTAGAGTATATGGCAGATCAGCTACAATTTTTAATTTTTCAGAATGACATCCAGAAATTAATAAAATTAGACAGACAATAATTCGCTTCAAACCTACATATTTTAAATTAGCCCTAAATTTACATAGATTTTATAGAATGAAACAATTCGATGTTATTATAATTGGTGGAGGAGCAGCCGGTTTTTTTGCTGCAATCAATATAGCTGATAAAAATCCCGATTTAATAATAGCTATTTTGGAAAGAAGCGGTCAGGTGCTCAGCAAAGTGAAAGTTTCAGGAGGTGGTCGATGTAATGTAACTCATGGGGAATTTGACCCTAAAGAATTGGTTAAGAACTATCCTCGGGGAGAAAGAGAATTGATTGGACCATTTCATAAATTTATGACTGGAGATACTATTGATTGGTTTGAAAAAAGAGGCGTAGAATTAAAAATCGAAGAAGACGGCAGGATGTTTCCTAAGTCTGATTCATCACAATCCATAATTGATTGTTTTTTGAACGAAGTGCATAAATACAGGATTGAAGTTCTAAAAAATAACCCGGTAAAAAACTTTTCTAAAAAAGAAAGTTACTGGGAGATTTTAACCAAAGATGAGACGTTTTTGTGTAATAAACTTTTAGTAGCTACAGGAAGCAATGGTAAAATCTGGGATATTCTTCATGGGCTTGGACATACTATAGTAAAACCTGTTCC
>CBDUIO010000194.1:0-4640 GCA_965367355.1 uncultured Flavobacteriaceae bacterium | reverse complement strand
GATTATGTAGCTAAAACAAGCGCGTTTTTCCCATGGTTTCCTAAAAAAGGAAAAGAATGATCGATCTTGTTAAAAATAATATCTGGCTAATTTTATTCTTTGCCTGGGGACTGCCCTTAACCTATTACAGGAGTAAATTCAGGAAAATAGTCTATCAAACCGATAGCTGGACCATTAACATTAAACCTGTATTTATAAGAGAAATAAAAGGTCTTTTCGGAAACTTATATCCTGAAAATTCGGATTACAAAAGGTTTCGAAATTTTTATCTGATTTATCTTCTGGTCTATTTAATTTTGTTCCTTTGCTATTTATACTTCGGAAAAAACGCTTGATAAAACCATCAATACACTTAACTTTGCATTATTATTTTGGCTCCATAGTTCAAGGGATAGAACAAGAGTTTCCTAAACTTTAGATCCAGGTTCGAGTCCTGGTGGAGCTACTTTTCTCGTTTTATTTTTTCAGTTTAACTTCTACACGCCTGTTTTGATCTCTTCCTCCTTTGGTTGCATTTGAAAATTTAGGCCTTCTCTCTCCATAACCAATAGCCGTTAATCTTGAAGGATCAATTCCGTTACTTATCAGGTAATCTCTAACAGCATTTGCTCTATCGTTAGATAGCCTGTCATTGGTAATATGACTTCCTAAACTATCTGTGTGCCCCTCTATAATGAAATGTGCATCTGGATATGTTTTAACAATTTGAGTTATAGATTGTAAGACTTTGTAAGTTTCCTCTTTAAAGAATGATTTACTGTAATCGAACAAGATAGTTTTGGCGTACTCATTTAACCTTTCTAACACCTTTTCACTAGGCTGCCCAACTTCTGTGACGATTTCAGGCTCAGGATCAGGGATGAGTTCTTGTTCAGCTACAGGACAACCATTGTTATCCTTTGTCCCAGCTTTATCAGGGCATGAGTCGTCAGCATCTGCTACGCCATCATTATCGGCATCAGGACAACCATTTAATTCTGCTTTTCCGGCAAATTCCGGGCATGCATCTTTTGAATCTTCAATTCCGTCACCATCAGTATCCGGACAACCGTTAAATTGCAATAATCCTGCTACCATAGGACATTGGTCATCTTTATTTTTAATGCCGTCCCTATCAAAATCTTTTTTATAAAGTTTAAAAGTAAGGCCTGCAAAATATTGAACCTGATTGCCAGAGTACTCCTCTTCCCTTGAAAACTTGTTAATTACCTGCAGGTTCAAACCAATGGTGTTTGTAAACCAGAAGATGCTCCCAAAACCTAAATTTTGTGAAAACTTTGTAACTCTTTCAGAAAATGGTCCGGATTCACTTATAAAAAATAATCCTGCGCCTGCTTCTAAATAGATGTCAAGCCAGTTGCTATTGATAAAAAAGTGATCGAAATAAAACTTATAACTAAGGTCTACTGATGAGTAACTCCTGTCTTCTGTAAGTACCTCTCCGTAAATAATTCCCTCATTTGCTTTCCATTTATTAAGACTTCCGAATAAAGAAATAGAATTTGCATTAGAAAATCTGTGTTCAACCCCAAGAGCAATTGGATTGGAAAATGCAGTAGAACTTTGATCAGATAAAAAATCAAAAGGTTTCCATTTGTTGGAGTCATCTACGGCATTAACGCCTGCCTTAATTATCCAGCTTTTTGTAAATGTTATTGGGTCGCCAGAGATTCGATCTTGAGAAAATGAAATAGCCGACCAAAAGATCAAGGTAATTAATGTAATTTTTTGCATGCAGAGTCAGGTCTTAAAAAAATAGTTGATGTTAGTATGTGAAGTTAAAGAAAATGTAATAAAAATATAAGTTTTTATTTTCTTTTTTTCCAGGATGTAAATTCGACCAATGTATTTTCATCTGTTGGAGGATAGAGACCTATAATGGTTTTACCTTTGTTTACCTGTTCTAAAACAAAGTCTTCAAATAATGTCATTTCAATACACTCATCGCTGACCTCATCGACAATTTCCTGCGGAATAACCATGACTCCGTCATCATCACCTACTACAACATCACCGGGAAAAACAGGGACGTCTCCACAGCCTATAGGGACATTAATGTCAAGAGCCTGGTGTAATGTCAAATTAGTTGGTGCAGATGGCGTAACATGATATGACGGAAAAGGAAGCTCAGCAATTTCAGCCGAATCTCGAAAGCCACCGTCTGTGACAATTCCTGCACAACCACGCTTCATCAATCTGGTTACCAGAATTGAACCTGCAGAGGCTGCTCTCGCATCCTTTCTGCTATCTATTATTAAAACAGAACCTTGTGGGCATGTCTCTACAGCAACTCTCTGCGGATGCTTAGGATCTCTGAAAACACTTATAGGATTTAAATCTTCCCGAGCCGGAATATATCGCAAAGTAAACGCCTCACCTACCATGGTTGGTTTGCCCTTTTTAAGCGGTTTAACGTTTTGGATGAATTGATTTCGCAATCCTTTTTTATACAAGCATGTGGCAATTGTTGCTGTACTCACCTGTAAAAGCTTTGCTCTGGTTGTTGGTTTTAAAGAAGGCATAATTTAATAAGATGAATTCTTAATAAAAAGAATGGTTATACCAACAAATATACATATATTTGGTAAACCAAACTGGTAAACCAATTATTATTTGTACATTTAGATGTAGTATTTTACCCGGACTCAATAATAAACAACATATAATATCTTAAATATGAAAAGACTAATTATTGTTTTAATCTTAGCGTTTTTAATCATTTCATGTGGTGATAAAAGCCAATCTACAAGCACTAAAGTAAATGATCAGGACGAACTTCTTGAAGCTATAAAAAACGCTCAGGCCGGAGACAACATTGTTCTGGCAGATGGTGTTTGGGAGAATTTACAAATTAAATTTACAGGAGAAGGGACCGAGAAAAATCCAATTACGATTAAAGCAGAAACACCCGGTCAAGTGTTTATCGAAGGTGTTTCCGATTTAAAATTTGGAGGCAAGTATTTGGTGGTTGATGGTTTGCATTTCAGGAATGGGTATTCACCTTCTGATGCAGTAGTCGAATTTCGAATTGATGATGAAAATATTGGAAACCATTGTTCTGTAATAAACTGTGTAATTGAGGATTTTAATAAAATGCAACGTGATGATTCAGATCGTTGGGTGCAATTCTGGGGGAGGCACAATACTTTAAGTAACTGTTATATAGCCGGAAAAACGAATCGTGGCCCAACCATTCGAGTAGATTTAAAAGGCAATGAACACATCAACAATTATCATCAAATCATCAACAACCATTTTGGTCCAAGGCCACCAAAAGGTGGTGCTAGTGCTGAAACCATTCAAATTGGGGATAGTTATTCTTCGATGTCTCCGAGTTATACGATGGTTGCCAACAATTTATTTGAAGCGTGTAATGGTGAGGTAGAGATCATTTCAAGTAAAACCAATTTCAATGAGTTCAGGAACAATGTATTCTACAAAAGTGAAGGGTCATTAGTGACCAGGCATGGAAATTACTGCACGATTGATGGCAATTATTTTATTGGTGATGGTGTTAATAAGAATATAGGAGGAATTAGGATCATTAATACAGGACATTGGGTAATTAACAATTACTTCTACAATATCAAAGGGAAGAATTTCAGAAGTGCTTTGGCTGTGATGAATGGTATTCCAAAATCACCTTTAAACAGATATAATCAAGTAACAGACGTGGTTGTAGCATACAATTCATATGTTAATTGTGATTCACCCTGGCAATTTGGTGTTGGGACCAATATTGATCAGAAAGATGTGTTGCCACCTTCGGAAATTCGTTCGGCAAGACCGTTGCGAATGCTTGTTGCAAATAATGTAATTTATAATGAAAAGGGAGATCCTTCTCCAATTATTGAACATGATAAAGCCGATGGTGTGACCTTTAAAAGTAATGTCATCAATAATCAAGGCATGGATTTTAAAGCTTTCGACGGATTAGAGGCGGCAAATTTTGATATGAAGGAAATAGGAGAAAATATTTTTACGCCATCTTCCAATTTAAGTCAAGAGCCTTATCAAGGCTTTGAATTTGATAAAATATCGAATGATCTTTTTGGGAATTCAAGAGCGAATACGAACAGTATTGGAGCAGTTGTTAATTCTGAATCTAAAGATCCGGGCATTTTGGATAAATCTAAATATGGACCAGCTTGGTATTCTGATGCAGCTGAACCAAAAGAACCAAAAACATTAGTTGCAACCAACAAAGAAGGAGACCTTCAGTCAAAGATTGATGAAGCTGAAAATGGGGACATCATTTCACTTGAATCAGGGACTTATGAAATCTCAAAACCTTTGGTTATCAATAAAAAGTTAAGGATCCAATCTTCAGATAAATCAACGGTTGTGTTTAATTATTCCGGTGAAGCAAATTCACCACTTTTCGAATTGCATCCAAAAGGATTTTTAGATCTTAACAACGTGATCCTAAATGGGAACAAATCCCAATATGCTTTCGCAAGCTTAAAAGAAAATATGTATACCCATTTTGGGCTAACGGTTTCCAATTGTGATATCAGTGATTTTAATTATGTATTGAAAGTCTACAAAGAGTCCTTTGCAGAACGCATCACTTTTACAAACACTTCTATTTCTAATTGTGAAAATGGTCTGGAATTATCAGAAGAAACGAATGATAAAGG
>CBDUIO010000193.1:0-4650 GCA_965367355.1 uncultured Flavobacteriaceae bacterium | reverse complement strand
GTTTTAACAATAGTTCTTTGGATGTTTTATCATTGAATGCAATTCTGTAATCTATGGTGTTTTCAATGACTTCTTCGCTGCTTAGAAGATCTAAGGAAATATTTTGGGCTGTAAGGGTTTCCAAATCATCTATTAAAGTTACACTTGTGTTCAAATCCAGTCCAAGAGTTATATTTAACATTTGGTAAGCTAAAGATTTTAATCTTGATACATTTTTAAGATTGCTTTCAACACCGGAGAGTGTGATCTGAAGTTGTTCAACGCTTTCTTCTTCTTCCAATCCGTTTTCATAGATCTTGATTGTTTCATTTAGGTTTTTCTGAAGTATATCTTTATTTCGCTCTAATATATTAACGCTTTCCTCGGCTAACAATACATTGCCATAAGCATTGATCACAGCTTTCCTCACTTCGAGGTCGGTCTTTTCTTTTGCATTTTTTGATATTTCCAGAAATACTCTGGCCGATTGTAAACCAACCAAATAAGAGCCATCAAAAATCATTTGATTGAGCGTTGCAGTAGCATTCAAGGTTTGTTTGGTCCCAAAAATAATTTCTGCGAACTCTCCTGGATTTCCGCCAAAAAATTCAGCAGGAATCAGTGCTATTTGTTGTTTTAGAAAGTTTTGATAATCTAAACTTGCATCTATCTGCGGAAGTCCGGTAGCAATTGTTTCCCATTTCTGTTTTTCGGCTGCTTTAATATCCCGAGCAGCATTTTTTGCAGTTCTATTGTTTTCCAGAGCATAATCTATTGCTTGTTGTAAAGTAAAGCTGGCTGGGTTGTCTTGAGCAATAGCAGAAAAACTCAATAGCAAGCTTAAGGCGATGAGTAATTGTTTCATTATTGGTTGGTGTTTAATTCTTTTAATTGTTTTTCTAATTCTTTAATTCCTTTGTCAGTAGCTATGGCACGAGTGTGATATTCTAAAACGTCTATTTCTAATTTATTGATCGTGTTTTTATTATAAGTGAATAAATTCTCGTCATGAACTGCCATAACCAAAGCAAAATATAATCTTGTAATCACACTTTTATTGATATCCTTACGATATAATCCTTCGTCAATGCCTTTTTCTATATTTTTTGATATGCATTCTTGAAACATCAAAAACTCTTTACTCATTACCTTTTCATAAATTTTCGGGTAATATTTTTTAAGCTGATACATAGGGGAATCATCGTTGCTTTTTAGTAAATCCTTGAAAACTTTTTTTACTTCAAAATTCTCATGGATTGCATTAAAACCAACATTGCAAACACCGTCAATTGCACATAAACAGGCTTCATGAATATGTGTGATAGTTTGTTCTACTAAGTCTTGCTTGTTATTAAAATACTTATAAATGGTCTTTTTTGAAATCGCTAACTCATCAGCTATATCATCCATTGTAACACTTTTAAAACCAAGCTTTAAAAATCGTTCCCCAGTTTTTTTAAGAATAATATCCTTCATTTTTTAAACTTAATCTTTAAAATAAGGGTGCAAATATATATAATGGAAACTATAAACACAATAAAAGTTTCCAAAGTTTTTCATTTATTTAACATAAAACTTACAAAGTCAGTTTAAAATGAATCTTTTTACATTATTTTTGCAGCATGCTTTCAGTAGAAAAATATCAAACAGAATTTTCAAATTATTTAACGGAATACCTGAGTGTAAAAGAGCCTAAGAATTTATATGAACCAATCAAATACATCTTAGATCTGGGAGGAAAACGCTTACGACCCACATTAACTTTGTTAACCACTCAAATTTTTGGTGCAGATCATAAAAAGAGTTTAAATGCCGCTTTGGCCGTGGAGTTGTTTCATAATTTTTCTCTCATTCATGATGATATAATGGATGATGCACCCTTGCGAAGAGGCAACCAAACCGTTCATGAAAAGTGGGATGTAAATACTGGCATTTTATCTGGTGATGCGATGCTTATTTTGGCTTACAGGCTATTTGAAAATTATGATCCAAATACCTTTCAGAAACTCGCGAAATTATTCAGTAAAACCGCTCTGGAAGTTTGCGAGGGTCAGCAGTATGATATCGATTTTGAAACCAGGGACGATGTTACTTTACAAGAGTACTTAAAAATGGTTGAATACAAAACTGCAGTACTTATTGCTGCCGCAATGAAAATGGGAGCTATTGTTGCCGGAGCCTCTAAAACAGATCAGGATAAAATTTATGAGTTTGGAAAGAATCTGGGCATTGCCTTTCAACTCCAGGACGATTATTTAGATGCGTTTGGTAATCCGGAGACTTTTGGAAAACAGGTTGGAGGTGATATTATTGAAAATAAAAAGACGTTTTTATATCTAAGGGCCATGGCTTTTTGTGATGCCGATGAAATGATGCAACTGGAGCATCTGTATAGCATTTACCCTGAAGATGATGAGGAAAAAGTAAATACGGTTAAGCAAATATTCTTATCAACAGGGTCTGCTGAAGCTACAAAAATGGAAATTGAGATCTATACTATAAAAGCTTTTTCGGTTTTAAGCACTTTAGATATTACTGAAGATAAAAAGGCCATTTTAAAACAATTTGGTGAGGAGTTAATGAAAAGAAAGGTGTAATGAAAACACCTGCTACGTTTGATGATCTGATTTTAGAAGTTCACCAAAATAATTTATATCAAAACTTAATAAAGCAGTTAAACAAAGATTTTTTATATGCCAATATCAATTTGGAATTTGATGAAGATGTATTGCCTACAAGTTTAAAATTAATTCTTCACGAAACGGTGTATCGCCTAATTCAGGAGAAATTCGCCGATTACTTGAATTTACTTTATATAATCGACGTGCCGGAAAAAAAAGTAAAAAGTTTAGATGGATCAGATTTGGTGCAACTTTCAGAAGATGTTACATTTTTAATCTTACAACGTGAGTGGCAAAAAGTTTGGTACAAAAGCCGGCATTAAAGCTTAAAATGATTGAAGTATTCATCAATTAATCCCTCTAAATCACTTAATGCTCTTTCACTCTCTTCTTTGCTATTTGATTCTTTTAAAATTGAAATTTCGTCTAGCATAGGCACTAAAACAACATGCAGTTGGTCATGGGCTTCGCCTTCCATATTGCAGCTTTTAATTATGTAACCGGTTTGAATTGACAGATCTTTACCAAGATTTGAGTAATCTTTTGTTCGTCCTTCTTTAAAAGCTGAAATAATGGAATCCATTTTCATAATACCAATTTGGGTTTCGTTATTTACAACCCATTTTTTACCATTATCAAGTTTTAAAGTTAAGGTGTCGAGCAAACTTATTTCATTTGTTTCAGCCGTAATTTCTTTACTTTTTTGAATATCTTTTTTACAACTCCAAAGGGAAATTAATAAAGACAATATGATGACATATGTAATTTTCATAATTCTAAAAATCTTTCTTTTTTGATTTAAAAACAATTCTCCAAACCGGCATAACAACCCAGACGGAAAGCATGATTATGGAAACGAATAATCCAAAGTCGGTTCCAAAGAATTTTTTAAACACGGCTCCAGTATACCCTAAAAGGGCTGAGATATCAAGCTTTAAAAGAATTAAAGTCCTTGACAGATCAATTGGGTTTAGCATTGTGCCGAAAAGGGATAATTTATCTAAAGGATAATCTTCAAAAATGATCAAGGACATGAGGAATAAACCGTCATAAACTACTGCAAGAAATAACCAAAGCAGTATGGCATATCCAAAACCTTTAATTCTATTTTCGTTTGATAAGGCTATATTAAACGCTAAGGCAGTGAAAATAAAGGTCAAGAATGTTCCTGTAATTAAAAGCAATGAAAAGTCCCAAATCACTGTAGATTTAAACAAACCATAAATAATAAAAGGAATCCCCAAACCTAAGATCAGACTCATAGTTAAGGATAAAGCAACTCCCAAATATTGTCCCAGAAAAATAGATGATCTTTTTAAGGGTTGAGCCAATAGTAATTCTGTAAATTCTTTAGAATTGTAATAGTACATGACTCCAAAAATAGTCCCTATTAAAGGCACTAGAACAATAATAACATTCATTAAGGTAATCACTGCTTTTGAAAGATCATTGTTAAGAAACAAAAGGACAATCCCGAGTAACAGATAGAATGCAAAATACACATAGCTCCAGCGACTACGCATCAGATCATAAAAACTATATTTTAATATTTTAAGCATGATTATCTGTTAGTATGGATGCAATGGCATGTTCAAAATCTGGTTGGTTTGTCTTTGTTTTAAGTTCATTGATACTTCCTTTAAAGTATATTTTACCCTCCAGAAGAAAAACAATTTCATCAGACACTTCTTCAACAAAGCTCATAATATGGGATGTTATTAAAATTGTCTTTCCTTTTTCTTTTTCCGTCTGAATTAAAGTTTTCAGTCTGATCAAAGAAATTGGATCAAGCCCTGAAGTGGGTTCATCCAAAATTATCAAGGGACTATCAAACATAAAAGTCAGTACGATGTTTACTTTTTGTTTGGTACCGCCGGAAAGGTTTCCAAGTTTTTTATTCAAGAAAGGTCTTAATTTAAAAAGATCGATCAATACTTCATCATTCGAGGTGTCCCTGCGCAGATCTTTTATCATCCGTATCAATTCACTTACTTTTAAATTGCTTGGGAAATTGGCTATTTGGGGTAAATAATCGATTTTATTCCTATAT
>CBDUIO010000192.1:0-4652 GCA_965367355.1 uncultured Flavobacteriaceae bacterium | reverse complement strand
ATTCCTTCACGGCAGTCATGGTCAAAAGCAACAGGGTCTTCGTCCTTATCAATCAGGTTCTGATTTAAAACGTCTATCATTTCCAGAAAAGACATATCTGGAGACACATTATCTACCTTATATTCTACAAGCTTGCCTTTGTCATTTGCGTCTTTTTGACGCCATATTTTTAAGGTTAATTTCATAGCTTTTCTATTTATAACTTCGTTCTTTAACTTCTATATCTTCGTATTTCAATTCCTCCTTATGAAGAACTGCATCTTTAGGCTCTCCTTTGTACTCCCATGCAGCAACATACTGGAATTCTTTTCGTCTTTTTGCTTCGCCTTCTTCCGTTTGATGTTCTTCCCTAAAATGACCGCCACATGATTCTTCACGATGCAGAGCATCTTTTGCAAATAATTCACCTAATTCTAAAAAGTCTGCAACACGACCTGCTTTTGCCAATTCTTCATTGTATTCATCGGCCTTTCCAGGAACTTTTACATCCTTCCAGAATTCTTTTCTCAGTTCAGCAATTTCGGTGATTGCCTCTTTAAGATCTTTGGCATTGCGAGACATTCCGCATTTATTCCACATGATCTTTCCAAGTTTTTTATGAAAATGATCAACCGAATACTTTCCTTTGTTATTGATCAATTTGTTTAATCGGTCTTTAACATTATTCTCAGCCTCATCAAATTCTTTAGAATCAATAGGAATAGGCCCCGTTCTTATATCATCAGCTAAGAAATCACCTATAGTATAAGGTAGCACAAAATAACCATCGGCTAATCCTTGCATCAAAGCGGATGCTCCTAATCTGTTTGCACCATGATCGGAGAAATTAGCTTCTCCAATGCAGTATAAACCAGGTACCGTTGTCATCAAATTATAGTCTACCCAAATACCTCCCATGGTATAGTGAACCGCAGGATAGATCATCATAGGTGTTTCATACGGGTTCTGATCGATAATCTTTTCGTACATCTGGAACAGATTTCCATATTTACTTTTTATCATCTCTTTTCCTAATCTGGTCACAAGTGCAGCATCATTTTCATCTAAGCCTTTAACATGTGCTTGTTCTTTGCCATATCGCTGAATGGCTGCTGCGAAATCTAAATATACAGCTTCACCGGTCGCATTGACTCCAAAGCCTGCATCGCATCGTTCTTTAGCTGCTCTTGATGCGACATCACGAGGGACTAAATTTCCAAATGCAGGATAACGACGTTCTAAGAAATAATCCCTGTCTTCCTCTTTTATTTCAGTTGGTTTTAATTTTCCTTGTTGAATTGCTTTAGCATCTTCTAATTTTCCGGGAACCCATATCCTTCCATCATTTCTTAAGGACTCAGACATTAAGGTCAATTTAGACTGATGATCTCCCGAAACCGGAATACAGGTCGGATGAATTTGAGTGAAGCATGGGTTTGCAAAAAAAGCACCTCGCTTATGAGCTTTCCATGCTGCGGTAACATTGCTTCCCATGGCATAGGTTGATAAATAGAACGCATTTCCATATCCACCGGTACCTAAAACTACGGCATGAGCAGAGTGTCTTTCAATTTCACCGGTTACAAGGTTGCGAGCAATAATGCCTCGGGCTTTGCCATCAACAACAACTACATCAAGCATCTCATGACGGTTATACATTTTAATCTTTCCACGACCAATTTGACGGTTCATTGCAGAGTAGGCACCTAATAATAATTGCTGACCGGTTTGACCTTTAGCATAAAAAGTCCTGGACACCAATACACCACCAAAAGAACGGTTGTCTAAAAGTCCACCATAATCTCTGGCAAAAGGGACACCTTGAGCCACACACTGGTCAATTATATTTACCGATACTTCTGCCAGACGATGTACATTGGCTTCACGTGAACGGTAATCGCCTCCCTTGACTGTATCGTAGAATAGTCTATATGTGGAATCACCATCTCCCTGATAATTTTTAGCGGCGTTTATTCCGCCTTGTGCTGCAATTGAATGCGCTCTTCTTGGAGAATCCTGAAAACAAAATGCTTTTACATTATATCCCAGTTCTGCCAATGTTGCTGCAGCAGATCCGCCTGCTAAACCAGTCCCGACAATTATGACATCAATAAGTCTTTTATTGGCCGGATTAACAAGGTTGATCTTGTCTTTATATGTTGTCCATTTATCTTTTATTGGACCTTTTGGTATTTTAGAATCTAAAGTCATAGGTGTTAAGATTAATGGTTAAAATGATGAAAAAGAGCAATAAGGATAAATCCTAAAGGGATAATAATTGAATATGCTGCTCCAACGTTTTTTAAGAATTTTTTTCTTCCGGCAGTAATTCCAACAGATTGAAACGCAGAATTGAATCCATGAAGAAGATGTAATGCTAAAAGGACAAAGGCCAAAACATAAGCACCTACTCTTAAAGGGTTTGCAAATTTATGAACCAATTCTTCGTAGTATCTGTAACTTTCGCCATCAGCTAATAAACCCGACATATCACCTTCAAGATATTTTACATTCATTTCCGGAATCCAGAAATCTATAAAATGCAATACCAAAAAAGCAAGAATGACTGCTCCACTTAGTAGCATATTTCTGCTCATCCATGTAGAGTTTGCATTTCCGTCGTTCTTGGAATAGCTAATACCAACTGATCGCCTGTTTTTATATTCAAGCACAAATCCCATTACAAAGTGAAATACAACACCGAGAATTAAAACAGGTTGTAAAGCAAACTGAATTAAAGGATTAGTTCCCATGAAATGTGAGAATTCGTTAAAGACATCAGCGCTGAAAAGAGAGGTCATATTAACAAATAAATGTATTATTAAAAAGAACATCAGGAAGAAAGCCGAAAGCGCCATTGCTACCTTTCTACCTACTGAAGAATTAAAAAATCCGCCCATTTTTTACGAGGTTAATTTATAATATGAACAAATGTAAGGTTAGCTTATTATTAATCAAACAATCTAACTTGTTTTGTATATTATTTAGAATGATTATAAATAACAAATAATTATTCAATTTTGAGCTCTCCCTTCTTATTGTCTATTTGGACATAATACAGGTCTTTTGGCAAATAATATTTGTCGTTTTTTGCTTTCTCAATCAATATTCCTTTAATTTTTTGAAGCTCATCCTTTTTTGTTTCACTGATTGACAGATCGTATTCTGCAGCATTAAATCCTCTATCTGCATTTATACTGAAATTATGTAATAAGGTTCCTTCATCTGCAAAGATTTTCAATTCGTAATTTCCTGCTTTTGAAACATAAAATGGGATGGCTATTTTTGGAGTAGAAGGTTCTAACCATTTATTCCATGAACTTCCCCATGATTTTCTGTGTTTGACAATCGGAATTTCGAATAAATGAATATTACTATTTAATATGTCTTCGTCCAGTAATTGTAATGGCCCTATATTGGCTTTATAAATGCTTCTTCCGTGAGTCCCTAAAACCAGATCTTTTGCATCCTTTTGAATGACCAGATCATGTACCGCTACATTAGGCAGACCTTTGCTAAAAGCTTCCCAGGATTTACCCTGATTAAATGAAACGTAAGCTCCATTATCGGTCCCTACATACAATAAATTTTCATTTTCAGGATCTTCTTTAATTACATTTACAGGCGATTCTGGAATATTGCTACTGATGCTTTTCCAGGTAGCTCCATAGTCTTCAGAAACATAGATATACGCTTTAAAATCATCCCATCTATATCCATTTAAAGTCACATAAACCCGTTCTTTTTTATGCTTTGAGGCTATGACTCTGGACGCCCAAAGATCCTTAGGAAAGGAATCGGAAATTCTGATCCAGTCTCCCCCGGAATTTTTGGTTACGTAAACCAATCCATCATCAGAACCAGTATAGATCAATCCAAACTGAAAAGGGGATTCGCTTATAGAAGTAAGAGTTCCATAGGAGACATTTCCAACTTTTCCTCCATTGGTCAAATCCTCTGATAATGATTGCCAATCATCACCCTGGTTCATTGAACGCATTAATTTGTTTGCCCCTAAGTACAAAATATCCTGATTATGGACAGATAAATGAATAGGAGTCTGCCAGTTGAATCGATATGGGCTTTCTCCTAATTCATGCTTAGGCTGAATAAAAATCTGCTTGTCTTTTGATCTGTCAATTCTGTAATAGTATCCAAATTGAAACCCGGTGTAAACGATATCAGGGTTTCTGGAATCGATTTCAACATGCATACCATCACCGCCTAAAAGTCTTTGATAAGGATATTCTCCCTCTTCATGCCAACTCACTGAAGATTTATAATTACTAGGCCCTACCCAAACACCATTATCCTGCAAACCTCCATAAACATTGTAAGGACTTTGATAGTCTACATTAACACTATAAAATTGTCCGACTGAAGGGGTATTGCACTTGATCCAGTTTTCACCGTCGTCATAAGAAATGTTTACACCGCCGTCGTTTCCAATTATCAGGTGATTTGGGTTATCAGGATTAATCCATATGGCGTGATGATCTGCATGCACATTTTGCCCATTGATAGACTTAAAGGTTTTACCGCTATCATCCGATCTTAAAATAGGTACTCCTGCGATATAAACCTTTTCGGGATATTTTGGATTAGTTTTGATCACACCAAAATAATAGCCATAAGAATTCACCAGACCATCTAAATAATCATCGTGTGTTTTG
>CBDUIO010000191.1:0-4774 GCA_965367355.1 uncultured Flavobacteriaceae bacterium | reverse complement strand
ATGTCGTGGAATGATTGATAAACCAATACAATGAAAAGAATCAGGAATTTATTCATACAAACAATTTTGTAGTTTTGGACGATAAAAACAGGAAAGACTTACAAATCATTTTTTATCGTGCCTTCCTGTATAATTTTAAAAGTCTCTAAAACCCTTTATTACAAGGTTTTGATCAATTCTTCGAAAAGGGTTATCATATTTGGTTCTGCGGTATGAGCAGTTGCAATAATTTCCTGAACATTTACAGGCTTAAGATTATCGGGATCACATTCATCAGTCAATACTGATACTGCAGCAGCTTTTAAATTTAAATGCTTAGCCACAATAATTTCGGGAACAGTACTCATTCCAACAGCATCAGCTCCTATGATTTTTAGCATTCTGTATTCTGCTCTGGTTTCTAATTGAGGCCCAACAACACTTGCATAGACACCTTCATGCAATTTTATATTTTTTGATCTGGCTATTGATTTTATGATTGAATTAATTTCTTTACTGTAAGGTTCACTCATGTCTGCAAAACGCTCTCCTAATTTAGACACGCCTTTAAATGCCAATGGAGAACTACCCTGTAAATTGATATGGTCATCAATAAGCATTAACTCTCCTTTTTTAAAATTAAGGTTGATAGCACCAGCTGCATTTGAAACCAGTAGTGTTTTAATACCTAATTTTTGCATGATCCTAACCGGATACGTCACGTCTTGAAGCGTATAACCTTCATATAAATGAAATCGGCCTTGCATAACAATAACCTTTTTATTCTCCAAATTGCCATAGATGAGTTTTCCTTTGTGAAACTCAACAGTTGCCGTGGGAAAGTTAGGAATATGGTTATAGCTAACCTCTTCTATTATTTCAATTTTATCCAACAATTGTCCTAATCCCGTGCCAAGGATTATCCCGACTTCCGGACTGTCAAATCCTTTTTCTTTTAAATATTCGGTGGTTTTGTTTATTTGCCTGATCATTTTTAAATTAAATATTTTTTGAATGCTTCTATGTTAATTATATCGTTATAAACGTCTATATCATTTAATGTTTCCAGAAAATGGATGGATTGATCCTGTAAATCATTTAATGTTTCTTGCAATACATTGGATGTTCCCCATTTTTTATGTTTAAAAACTTTCGAATTTAATGATTTCATTCCTAATAAATAATAACCGCCATCTTGAGCAGGTCCAATAACAACATCATGTGAATCCAAAGAATGAAAAGCCTCCTTTAGATGATCAGGATCCAAGTGGTAAAGGTCGGTTCCTATTATGACAACTTTGTTATAATTAGAATTGAAAGCTTCTATAAATGCATTGCGCATTCTTACTCCTAAATCCTCTCCTTTTTGAAGATATTTGTGAAAGATTGAATCGTCCCAAATATCATTATCTCGAATTTTGGCAGAATAATACACGGCTTTATCACAATTTATCTTGCTGGTAGTTTTTGCCGTTTTATCTAATAATGTTTTGTAAATAGTTAAAGCATTTTCATTTCCGATAGTTTTGGCCAGTCTTGTTTTAACTTTTCCTAACTCCGGATTTCGCGTGAATATGATGAGCAGATTTTTACTCATTGATTTTTATACCTTTTTTTAACCAGCGTCTCCATTCTTTAGCGAAAGTATGAACGTTATTAGTTTTGATGCCTTCAGAATTATAAACATGAAAATCATTATTTTTCCATTCAAAGATTCCTCCATACAGATTGTATACATCTGTATATCCGGCTTTTATTAGCTTTTCTGCAATGTCTTCAGAACGAATACCAACAGAACAATATACTACGATATTTTGCTCTTTGTTTTTTATTTTTTCCAAAACCAATTCTATTTTGAAATCATCATATCCAACAAAAAGTGCATCTTTGATATGACTGGTTTCATATTCTATTAACTCTCTTGCATCTAAAACAATAGCTTCTGTTTTAGGCATTGCTAATTCCTGAACAGACATGTAAGGAACACTGTTAGAATTGTATTTTTTCAATAAGTCTGATAATGTATCTTGAGAAAAAATCGATGTAGAAATAAGTAGAATTAGGATTTGAGCTATAAGTTTCATGAAATGTAATATTTATGCAACTGAACCTTGACAACTACTTCCTGCTCCTGCTGTACAACCATAACAATGTTGGGAAATGACAACTTCCCTGTTTTGAAGGATATTTTCATTGTAGTTGCTTATATGGTTTGCTTTACTGTTGACTTTAAGTTCCAGCATTTGATTAAAGTCGCAATCATACAGCCACCCGTCCCAACTTACGGATATTGTATTTGTACACATAACATTTTGTACAGCTGAAGCGTTGTACGCTTCAACTAGGGAATACATATAATCTTCGTAATTCTCAGAAGCTATAAGATAATCTAAAAATCTACTAATTGGTAAATTGGTAATGGCAAACATATTATTGAATTGAATTCCGAAATCTGCCTTTAAAACCTTTTTAAATTCTTGTTCCATCGCGTATTGATCTCCGGGTAAAAATGCACCTGAAGGATTATAAACCAGATCTAATTTCAATTTACTTTCCGGCATACCATATCCAACAGCATTGAGTTCCTGAAGCGCTTGAATAGACTTGTTAAAAACTCCATTTCCTCTTTGTTTGTCTGTTTTTCCTTGTGTCCAGTGCGGCATTGAAGAAACCACATGGATGTTATGTTTTTTAAAGAACTCCGGCAGATCGTGATATTTTTTGTTGGATTTTATAATAGTTAGATTCGATCGGACAATAAAGTCCTGAACACCAATTTTTGATGCTTCTTCCACAAACCACCTGAAGTTAGGATTCATTTCCGGTGCCCCTCCTGTTAGATCTAATGTATGAGCCTCCGTTTTTTTGATGACATCTAAACAGTGCTGCATCGTTTCTTTTGTCATGATTTCCTGTCGGTCAGGACCGGCATCCACATGGCAGTGGGCACATACCTGGTTACACATATACCCTACATTTATTTGAAGAACCTCAATCTTTTTGGGTTTTAGCGGGAATTGTCCGGTTTCCGATATCTTATCCTTAAATCTGGGTAAATCTCCTGTTTGGAATATGCCATTCGATAAAATCTCCAGCTGTCTTTTGGCATTTGCCAGTTCATTATGTCTTTTATGTAATGATGTTAATTTCATTAATATGTTTAATCAATGTCTGTTCCAGTGCAGTTGAGAAGCAAAAAAGGCCCGACTACTCTTGAACTGACTAAATTTTTTATATGTCCAGTTTATTTACCTTATTCATCATTTGTACGCCATGCACCAGAGATGCTCCTCCTCGTATGGCACCGGCCACATGCAGGGCTTCCATCATTTCTTCCTTGGTAATCCCTCTTTGCAAACCGTCTCCAGTATAAGCATCTATGCAATATGGGCATTGAATCGTATGAGCCACTGCCAGTGCGATTAAAGATTTTTCTCTTGCAGTGAGTGCACCTTCTTCAAAGACTTTATTATAGTACTCAAAGAATTTAGAACCCAATTCTTCATTCCAGTCTGAAATCTTTCCAAATTTTTTTAGATCAGCGGGATCGTAATATGTTTTTTGCATGCTCGTAAATTTTCACAGGTTGTTATTAAGACGGGAAAGTAATTAAAAGTTTACAAAAACTTTATAATAAAACTTAAATAAAAACTTGTGTAATTAACTACAGACTCAACATATACTGCTTGGGAGTTGTGCCGTATTTCTTTTTAAATGCAGCAATAAAATGGCTGGCAGTACTATAGCCTACTTGTAAACTGATCTCTGAAACGTTGTGCTTTTTTGATAATAACATCTTTCTGGCGTATTCCAGTTTATAATCTAGCAGGAAATTAAAAATGGAATCACCATAAATATGCTTAAACCCATCATTTAACTTAGGCAGGGTCAATCCAACTTCGTTCGCAAGATCATGCAATGAAGGTGGTTCTGCCATATTATCTATAACAATTTGTTTCGCTTTTTTTATTTTATCTACGTTTTCTTCATCATCAAGAAAAGGACAACTTTGATCGCTATCTTCATTTTTATTGAAGTACAGGCTTAACAATTCAAATACTTTTCCTTTTGTATAAAGTTTTTGAAGTGATTCATGCATGTGGTCATTACAAATCTGGTTTAAAACCAATATTTCTGAAGGTGTAAGTTCTTTATCCAGATAATATTTTTTGTCCTTATTTTCATCATCCAAAAAATGTATAAGATCTGCAACCTGTGAAAAGAACGAATGAAAAACCTTTATAGAAATGATCAAAATAACATGTTTAGAATTTGGCTCCAGGCTAAGATTTATGGGCAGGTTTTGATTTGGATTGTATAATAAAAGCGAGTTGTTTTCTTTTACATCTAAAGCGTAATGAGGTCCAAAATGAAGTTTTGTGTTATGCTTTATACAAAAATGCAACTGAATAAATGTGTTATTGACTTCCCTTTGGTATTTAATGACTTCAGTCGTGTCATTTTCCAGTTTCACAAGGCTAAATCCTTCTTCTATAGTTAATTCCTTGTTCATAATTTAACGATACATTTCAAAAATAATAATTGTTATCTCATGACAAAAATCATGTTATAAACGCTCCAAATATACTTATTTTACAGTGATTATAGCGAATAAAGTAGAAATTAAATTTCATCGATACTAATATTTCTTTTAGCGTTATTTTTTAAAAATATAACGCACTATTTTCGCAATTGTTTTTAAAATGAAAAAGAAAAACTATTTAAAATATTCAATTTTTTTAATCTTGATTGGTGTCAATTGTTGCCATTCTCAAATAAGATTAAAGGACACGAT
>CBDUIO010000190.1:0-4796 GCA_965367355.1 uncultured Flavobacteriaceae bacterium | reverse complement strand
ACACTCACAGCACCAGTAATTTCTTTTTTGGTCTGAGTACCATAACCAATCACAACGACTTCATCAAGTTGCGCTGCATCTTCTTGCAAGACCACATTAATAGTCGTGCGGTCACTAGTTACTAAAATCTCTTGAGTTTGAAATCCAATATAGGAAAATACCAGTATTGAATTGACAGGAACATCACTTAATGCATACAAGCCATCAAAGTCTGTTGACGCTCCTTTAGCTGTGTTTTTGACAATTACATTTACACCAGGTAATGGAATACTGCCACTATCTGTAACTGTACCACTAACATTCACAGTCTGACTGTAAACTAAAGAGGTAATTAAAAACAAGGTGAGGATTAAAATTTTTGATTTCATATGTTAGTTTTTATTTTTTAAAATAAGGTCATATACAATATCTATCATTGAATCATTTTCTTTTAACAGAAAGTGCGATTACAGATATTTCAAATTGAGTTAATCTTTTAGCAACATAAATTTAGGGTTAAATGTTAACAAAATCACAAAAAATAACACAACAAAAAACATACATTAGGAAGATTGGACATTTAATAGATTTCTTATATGATAAACACTGTAAGGTGAGTGCTTTAGGGGAACTTAAATGTAAAAAAAACAGATTTAAATAATGTTAAAATATGCGATTGTTGTGGTAATGTATAGTTTTTTTTAAGAGATGTTGTAAAACTATATTTCCAGAATATAATTTGTTAAGCTTAATTCGTGCGATAGGTTCATTTTTTTACGTAAACGGTATCGTTTTACTTCCACACTTCTGGATGAAATATTAAGCAAAGGAGCAATTTCTTTTGATGAAAGATTCAATCTTAGATAAGCACAAAGTTTGAGGTCATTGGGCGTTAAATTAGGATGTAGAGTCTTTATCTTTTTCAGGAAATCCTTGTCGGCATTATTAAATGCTTCCTCAAAGAATTGCCAGTCATCCGTGTTATTAATGTTATTATTGATTAATTTAATTACTGATTTTATTTTAGGATTTTCAGCAGCTTTTAATTCATTTTTTACTCTATTCAGGAATTCATTCTTCTTGATCAAACTCATTGTGGATATAGCTAATTCTCTACTTTTATTTTCTACATCCTGTTTTAATTTTTCATTTTTAAGTTCGATCAGTTTTTGGCTAGTTTCCATTTCATTGAGTTCTATCTTGCGTTGAGCATCTTCTAATAATTTGCTTTGCTGACGCACATAATAGGCTCTGTAAAAATTATGGATAATCAGAATAGTAATTAAAGAGATGAGAATGTAAATGGCAATTGCCGTATTTGAAAGGAACCAAGGTCTTTCTATTTCAAAATTGAAGGATGCTATGTTTTTAGTAAGTTTATTGCCTACTTTACCTCTAATATTGAAGGTGTAAGATCCATAAGGTAAGTTTTCAAAAAGTTGTTTTGATTCAGTACTCCATTCAGACCAATTATCAGACAACCCAATTAATTGGTATTGATATTTACTGTTGATGATTTTTCCAAAAAAGGGTAGGCTATAGCTAAATTCAATATTGTTGGTTTTATTGGGCAACAGGGTTTCTTCAGTAAAATTTAATTTGGTCTTTGGACCTTCAAGTTTATTAGCGTGAACAGAATTAAGTTGAATGTTATAATCTACTTGTGTATCTGGAACGTCTTTATTATAAATTATATAACCATTTGAAGTCCCAATCAAATACTCTTCATTGCTTATCTTGGATAAATTTTCGAAACCTGCAACAACATTTCTAAGATTTTCTGAAATTGGAATAATTTCTATCTGAGGAATAGAGCTAATGCTCCCGGGAGAAATAATCAATATATTATCATCTGCAAATCTCCAAAGCTTATTGCTTTCACCATTTATCTCAAGAAGGGTAGATATTGACTTATAAGGTGCATATAAAGATGCAAAGGTAGAATCTGGCAAGAATTTCGATGTTTCATCGTAAGAATAAATTCCTTTCGAAGAGGAGTAAATTAATTTGTCAGAATATCTTAAAAGACTTGACCCAATACCTTTTTCGACAGTATTGGAAATGTTTAAACTCTGAACGCGATTTAGATTTTCATTATAACTTAATTCATAAAGACCTTTGAATTCGTGATTTACAAATATTTGGTCATCAAAAAATTCAAAAAACCGGCAAGACATATCAATACCTTCAAGTCTGTTTCTGAATCGCCAATTCTCTCCAACTTTTTCGAGTAAATATAACCCATTGTAATTACCTTGAAGTATCATATTGGACATATTAGGAACTTCTTTGAAATCCCAGGTTCCAATTGCATTTGTAATTTTTTCTATGATCATACCATTTTTAATGGTAAATGTTCCAGAGTCATGCCCGCAGAACAATTTATTGTCCATTTTTTTTAATGCCCAGACCTGTCCATTTGTTTCGGGCACCAGTTTAAAGGAGTCGTTCGTGTTTATCTTTTTAAAAAACAAGCCTTGATTGGTCCCTAAATAAAGCAGATCTTCAAAAATAATAGCATTATAAATTGTCCCTAATTGTCCCTGGGTATTGAGATAAATCTTGAATTTTGAATTTCTACTTATATAGTTCAATCCATAATCCAGGCCCAGC
This sequence comes from uncultured Flavobacteriaceae bacterium, assembly GCA_965367355.1. Taxonomy (GTDB): domain Bacteria; phylum Bacteroidota; class Bacteroidia; order Flavobacteriales; family Flavobacteriaceae; genus Site-B1. The sequence goes on along the minus strand of CBDUIO010000190.1, from coordinate 2,204 downwards.
CAAATATTATTTTCGTTGTCTTCAAATACGCTTAGGATCGTATTGTTACTTAAACCATTATTTTTATTAAAACGGTCAATTAAAACTCCATCTATATTTACATGAAACATTCCATTAGAAATCGTTCCCAGAATAATAGTATCATCGTGGAGCTGCTCACCACTATAGACAGTTATATCATTTATATTGATCTCATCATCCAGTGTCCAAGGCGATAAAAGCGTTTCATTCAATTTGAAAATTCCCTCATTACTCGTTAGTACGAGCACTTGTTTCTCTAACTTAAAAATGTCAATAACTTTATTTCGTTTAAGGATATCGTCATTATTAACCAATTTAACATCGCCATTTTCTATCTTGAATAAACCAACGCCTGCTTTTTGAAAAAAGATGGTTTTGTTAAAATTTATCATTTGAGAGATCTGAGCATCAGATTTAATGATCTTCGATTCTTTGTTCTCAAGATCTAATAGGTATATTCTGGATAAAGATTGAAAAATCATCCATCCGTTTAACTCAGTAATATTCCAGAATTCCTCATCTTCTTCAAGGTTAATTCCAAACTGATCAATAAGAGATGTATAGTAAAGACTACCGAATGAATCACGTTCCCAATAGCCAAAATCCATAAAACAGCCTGTAAAGACTTTATTGTTAATTACATTAACCGATCTGATAATCGAATTATTAGGAACAGGGTATAACTCCCATCTGGCACCGTTGTACTCCAAAAGACCCTGTGAATTGGCTGCATATATGATATTTTCAGATGATTGTGAAATATCCCAAATCTGGTTATCTGCACCATAATCACTAGGTGAATAAGCAACAATTGGAGGTAATTCCTGTGCCGATATTTGGTATAAAAACAAACACAGTAATAAACAGAAAATATATTTTGATTTCTTTTTCACAATTACAAATTGTAGTATCAATTGTAATATGCAATATACAATTTTGTATGGTTTATTTTATTGTAAATATTTAACCATACAAATCAATTTTAGAACTGATCTGATAAAACATTAGTTATTAATGGAATAGGAAAAGTAAATTGACTCACTTACGATCCTGTTTAGGGTTTTAAACGGCACTGAAGTTGAATTAATTAAATACTGTGAACTGATAAAAAAATAATGCTTCGCCGGCTGGATTGAAAATATCTCATCATTTTATTTGACATGCTGAGTTTACTTTATGATTTTAAGAATAGTTTGGCTAAAACTGCACAAAATAAAGGCTATTTAAAGATGACAATGGTCATCTTTATAACCCCTAATTTTATATAAATTTACCTACTATATTTAAACTAATTCTACTATGAAAATAGGTATATTAAAAGAAACTCAAAAAGGTGAGAGGCGTGTCTCTATTACACCAAATATTGCCAAGCAACTCGTTGAAAAAGGATTTGAAGTAAGGGTTGAAGAAGACGCAGGCGCTACCTCGAATTACAAAAATTCTGATTACAGTAAAGCGGGTGCTCCAATTCGTACTAAAGCGGATATTTTTAAAAAGGCAGATGTCTTAATAAAAATAAATCCATTTGATAATGATGAACTTAAAAAATTAAGAAAAGGACAAATAATAATAACCCAGTTATTCCATAAATCACATCCTGAGGATCTGAAAATAATTGCCAAACAAGGAGCTACGGCTTTATCCATGGACGCCATGCCTAGAATAACACGCGCTCAGGATATGGATGTCTTAAGTTCTCAAAATAATTTAGCAGGATATAAGGCAGTTATAAAAGGGGCATATGAAATGACAAAAATATTCCCATTAATGATGACTGCTGCGGGAACCATAACACCATCAAGGGTTCTTATTTATGGTGTTGGAGTTGCCGGATTACAAGCCATTGCAACAGCCAAACGTTTAGGAGCCATTGTTGAAGCCACAGATATAAGACCTGAAACCAAAGAACAGGCCGAATCTTTAGGTGCAAAATTTATAAGTGTTGATAATACCGGTGAAGAAGAATCTGAAGGAGGCTATGCAAAAGCAGCTTCTGAAGATTATGCCAAAAGACAACAGGAAGCCGTTAACGCGTCTTTGTTTAAGGCTGATTTAGTTATTACAACTGCCATGGTTCCGGGAAGAAGATCCCCTATATTGATTACTGAAGAACAGGTTAAGCAAATGAAAAACGGAGCTGTCATAATCGATCTGGCAGCTGCTCAAGGAGGAAATTGCGAATT
>CBDUIO010000189.1:0-4810 GCA_965367355.1 uncultured Flavobacteriaceae bacterium | reverse complement strand
ATGAAAAATGCCCTGGAACTATTTAAAATAGATGGGCTTACAGAAGAAATGGTATCTGTAAATTGTTTATACGAGCAGGGATTGATCAAAACAACTGAATTTGTTGATTTTTATTTTAATTATTTTCCTCAGTTGTCCAGACAAAATGTCATTGAGATTTGGAATTATGTTCTAAAAGAATTTCCATTGAAAAAGATGGATTTCTTAAAGCAACTTAGGGAAGAAAACCAATATAAACTAGTGCTTTTAAGCAATACTAATGAGTTACATATAGATTGGGTAAAAAAAAATGTCCCTTTTTATCCTGAATTCAAAAGCTGTTTTCATAATTTTTATCTCTCACATGAGATCAATTTAAGAAAACCGGATAAGGAAATCTTCGAGTTCGTTTTAAATGAAAACAACTTTACACCTTCAGAAACCCTGTTTATTGACGATACAAAGGAAAACACAGAGGCTGCTAAAAAACTAGGTATTCATATTTGGAATATTGACGAAACCAAGGAAAACATAATTGATCTTTTCAATATTAAAAAAGAACTATTTTGATATATCTCATACTCAGTATTCTGGCATCAACTATTATTTTGATCTTGTTCAAGTTGTTTGACAGATACAATGTAAATACGCTTCAGGCAATAGTTGTTAACTATATTACAGCTTGTGCATGCGGATTATTCGCATATAATGGTTCAGTGAGCATTGGAGAAATTGTGTCTGCCAAGTGGTTTTTAGGCGCTCTCGCCCTGGGGTTTTTGTTTATATCCATTTTTAATGTAATGGCTCTTACCGCACAACGAAATGGGCTTTCGGTGGCTTCGGTTGCAGCTAAAATGAGTGTGATCATTCCTGTTATATTTGGAATTTACGTGTATAATGAAGGCTATGGATTACAAAAAATTATTGGAGTCATTCTCGCTTTGATAGCCGTCTATCTCACTTCTATCAAATCTAAATCATCCATAAGTACCAAAAAAGGGTTATTACTGCCTTCCATATTGTTTTTAGGCTCCGGAATTATCGACACCTCAATAAAATTCCTGGAAACCACCTATGTTGCGGAGAACGGAATCCCAATTTTTTCTGCAACCATATTTTTCTTTGCAGGAGTTATTGGAATTGGGATCTTAATTCAGAAATCCTTTAAAAGGTCCTATAAATTTGATGTTAAGAGTATTTACGGAGGTGTAGCACTGGGCATTGTAAATTATGCTTCCATTTATTATTTGTTAAAGGCTTTGCAATATGAAGGAACCGAAAGTTCTACAATTTTCACCATTAACAACGTAGCCATAGTCATGTTATCAACCTTAATTGGTTTGCTGTTATTTCATGAAAAACTATACATTAGAAACTGGATTGGAATAATCACTGCAATTGTTTCGATTGTTTTGGTAACCCTCGCATAAAATGGATTCGGATACTTACAGAACTATATTGAAACCTTCACCGGAAGTCCTTTTTAAAGATAAGAATAGTAAATTCTATGGATACGTATTTCCGGTAAACAATGAAGATGAAGTAAAACTTAATATTGATAATCTAAAAAAACAACATCACTCGGCAAGGCATTGGTGTTATGCCTATCAAATAGGTGAGGAAGATTTTAAGTTTAGAGCAAATGACGACGGTGAACCCGGTAACTCTGCCGGAATGCCAATTTATGGTCAGATCCAGTCGTTTAATGTAACAAATATACTTGTCGTGGTGGTTCGATATTTTGGAGGCGTTAAACTTGGTGTTGGAGGATTGATAAATGCTTACAGAACAGCTGCACAAATGGCTTTGGAAGCTTCGAAAATTAAAGAATTGACAATCAATATTGACTTTCTTATTTCATTTGATTACAAAAACATGAATAAGGTGATGCGAATCATCAAGGAAAAAAACCTAAATATTGTAAATCAAAAAATGGAATTGGATTGTCAAATCACAATTTCGGTCAGAAAAAAAGATTCTGAAATGATTTTTCAACTTTTTAATGAGCTTTTCGAGATATCAATTCAAAAACTTTAACATTTATAATTGCAGTTTATCTAGAATATATGCAGGACATCGAATTGGCCTTTTTGATTTCATGTCAACAAACACTAAAACAACATTTGCAGTCGAAATAATTTCCCTATTTTGATTAGTCAAAATATAATCAAATTCTATCCTTGCAGAGGGCATTTTCAGGAGTTGTGTTTTTACATTAATTACGTCATCATAATAGGCTGATTTTTTGAAATTTATACTCAAAGAAAGAACAGGCAACATAATTCCCTCCTCTTCCATTTTTTTATATGAAATGCCCAATTTTCTTAGCCATTCAATACGTCCCATTTCCAGATATTGTGCGTAGTTTCCGTGATATACATATCCCATTTGATCTGTTTCACCATATCTTACTCTAATTTCAATTTCATCAGACTTTATCATCTATTTTTGAAATAATTTTTGTATTTTCATCAAGATTTAAACATGAGAAAAAATTTCTTAATAATCAATAGCATTAGATTTTTTTTTTTAGAAATTTGTTCACATATTTGTCGAGTAAAATTTTAATCTAGAGAATCGCCCTTTTCTCTTTTTTTACGAACTAAACTAACTGTTAAACTTAAGAATTAATAATGACTATAACTGCGCAAACGGTTTGGAAAAATTGTCTAGCATTCATAAAAGATAATATACAACCGCAAGCTTACAAAACATGGTTTGAACCCATCGTTGCAGTTAAACTCGAGAACAACGCTTTGAGCATTCAAGTTCCAAGTAAATTCTTCTACGAGTGGCTTGAAGAGCATTATGTCAAAATCTTAAAAGTTTCATTAACAAAAGAACTGGGTGAACATGCCAAACTGGTTTACATCATAAAGATGGAAAACACTTATGGCAATAAGCAACCATTTACAGAGAGAATACCAAGTTCTAACAGAAGCGCTGTGAAATCACAGGATGTAGATATTCCACTTAAAAACAAAAGCCCTGAATTAAAGAATCCGTTTGTTATTCCCGGAATTAGAAATGTAAAAATTGAATCACAGCTAAATCCAAATTATAGTTTTGAAAATTTCTTAGAAGGAGATTCCAATAGATTAGCAAGAAGTGCGGGATTGGCGGTTGCGGCTAAACCAGGTGGTACTTCATTTAATCCATTGTTAATATTTGGTGGTGTAGGTTTAGGAAAAACGCATTTGGCTCATGCCATTGGTGTTGATATAAAAGATAAATATCCGGAAAAGACTGTGCTGTACATTTCTGCAGAAAAGTTCACTCAACAATATATTGATTCGGTTAAAAAGAATAACAGAAATGATTTTATTCATTTCTATCAATTAATAGATGTATTGATTATTGACGATGTTCAGTTCCTTTCAGGTAAAACAGGTACTCAGGATGTTTTCTTCCATATTTTCAATCATTTGCACCAAAATGGAAAACAGGTTGTTTTAACCAGTGATAAGGCTCCTGTTGACATGCAGGATATTGAACAACGATTACTTTCCAGATTTAAATGGGGATTATCGGCAGAATTGCAAAACCCTAATTTTGAAACTCGAGTTTCTATTCTGAAGAATAAATTATATCGTGATGGCGTTGAAATGCCCGATGATATTATTGATTATGTTGCAAAAAATATAAAATCCAATGTAAGGGAATTAGAAGGCGCTATAATTTCCCTGATCGCTCAGTCTTCTTTCAACAAAAAAGAGATTACTTTAGAACTTGCCAAACAGGTTGTAGAGAAATTTGTCAAGAATACAAAACGAGAGGTTTCTATAGACTATATTCAAAAGGTGGTTTCAGATTATTTCCAAATGGACGTTGACACCTTACAGTCTAAAACAAGAAAGCGTCATATAGTTCAGGCCAGACAATTAGCCATGTTCTTCGCTAAAAAATTCACAAAAGCCTCATTAGCAAGTATTGGTTCACAAATTGGGAAACGCGATCACGCAACAGTTTTGCATGCATGCAAAACAGTAGATAATCTTTCTACAACTGATAAGCAATTCAGAAAATACGTTGAAGACCTTACCAAAAAACTATCTGTTTAATATTTTCTTTGAATCATGACGAAAATCTTAATGGTTTGCCTCGGAAACATCTGTCGCTCGCCATTGGCAGAAGGCATTTTAAAATCAAAACTATCTTCTGACAATTTCTATGTAGATTCCGCAGGCACTGCAAATTATCACACAGGAGAATTACCAGATATCAGATCTATTCAGATTGCTCAAAAATATCATATCGATATATCAGATCAAAGAGGCAGACAATTTAACGTCAAGGATTTTGACGTATTTGACCATATTTATGTCATGGACAGATCTAATTACCACAATGTTATTAGTCTAGCGCGAAATAACAATGATAAAAGGAAAGTTAAGCTAATTTTGAAGGAGTTATACCCTGAAGACAATATGGATGTTCCAGATCCATATTATGGAGGACAAGATGGATTTCAAAATGTCTTCAATCTATTAGATAAAGCTTGCGAAATAATTTCCAATAAATTAGAAGAATAAAATAATTTCAACCTTGATTTTAATCAAACTTAGATTAAATATTTCGAGATTCTGGTCAAGATATTCAAAAATAGTTTCATAATTTAGAAGTCTGCAATAAATTGATCCTTTACATTTAAGTGTAACGGCAAACAATAAACTATGGAAAAAGGTAAACTCTATTTGATCCCAACTAGACTTGGAGATAATGCACCCTTAGAGGTTTTACCAATGTCTGTTAAAAAGATAATTGAGTTCGTAGATGATTATATTGTTGAAAATGAAAAAACAGCCAGAAACTTCATTAAAAAAATAAGCTC